>JBBDQU010000023.1 GCA_040905865.1 Alphaproteobacteria bacterium | reverse complement strand
GCCTGCTCTCAAGCGGATAGGGGCCGTAACATTGCGTTTTTCCGCAGCCTGTTAAGCCTCGTCCGGAGTTCATTCTCCCTCAGTCTAGCGACCTCGACAGGATCGAGAACCGGCGGCGGACGTCTGTTTTTAGGTTGTTGACCGCACGCTTACGGCTACAAGTCCGAGCGTCATTGGCAACTATGAGAAGCGTATCGAAACGCTGGAACGGGAGAAGATCGCCTTCGAGGAAAAGCTCAGGAACGGCGGGCAACCGAAACGGGCCTTCAAGGAAATGTTCGAACCCGCCATGACATTCCTCGCAAGTCTTTGGAAAATATGGGAATCCGGCGTATTGGAAGCGCAAAGAACGGTGCTAAAACTGGTCTTTGCCGACCGTCTGGCCTATAGCCAGAAAGAGGGGTTTCGAACCCCGGAAACCACCTTACCTTTCAAGGTGTTAGCGGCGATTCAAGGGCCAGAAATGCAGATGGCGCGCCCGGCGGGATTCGAACCCACGACCCCCAGATTAGGAATCTGGTGCTCTATCCTGCTGAGCTACGGGCGCGGCGTGGTGGGGTTATAGCACGGAGCTTTCCGATATACCCCTATAAATGCTGGATATCCAACCACAGATACATTACATGAGGCCGTAACGGGGGACTGGCCCCCGTTTTTTGCTTTCAGAACCGTTTTTATAAGGATACCCCCGTGGATATTCGCAATATCGCGATCATCGCCCATGTCGATCATGGCAAGACCACGCTCGTGGACGCATTGCTGCGCCAGAGCGGGCAATACCGCGACAACCAGCAGGTTGCCGAACGGGCCATGGATTCCAACGATCAGGAGCGCGAGCGCGGGATCACCATCCTGTCAAAATGCGGGTCGGTCGTCTGGAAAAATACCCGGATCAACATCGTCGATACGCCCGGCCACGCGGATTTCGGCGGCGAGGTGGAGCGGATCCTCAGCATGGTCGACGGCGTGCTGCTGCTGGTCGATGCGTCGGAAGGGCCGATGCCGCAGACCAAGTTCGTCACCGCCAAGGCGCTGAAACTGGGGCTGCGGCCCATCGTCGTCGTCAACAAGGTCGACAAGCCCGACGCCCGCCCCGACGAAGTCCATGACGAGGTGTTCGACCTGTTCGTGGCGCTGGACGCCAGCGACGAGCAGCTGGACTTTCAGGTCCTGTTCGCCTCGGCAAAAGGCGGCTGGGCATCCGCGGATTCCGGCGCGCGCGGCGGCGATATGTCGGCGCTGTTCGATATGGTGGTGAAGCATGTAAACCCCCCGAAGGTGAGCGAATCCGGCGCGTTCCGCATGCTGGCGACAACTTTGGAAAGCGATCCGTTCCTCGGCCGAATCCTCACCGGGCGCATCGAATCCGGCACGGTGCGGGAAAACATGACGGTGAAGGCGCTGCATCGCGACGGCTCCCTGGCGGAGCGGACGCGGATTACCAAGGTGCTGGCGTTTCGGGGCACCGGCCGCGAGGGCGTCGCCGAAGCCCATGCCGGCGATATCGTCGCCCTGTCCGGATTCGGCGTCGCGACGGTGGCCGATACGATCTGCGATGTGGAGGTCACCGAACCGATTGCCTCCGAACCGGTCGATCCGCCGACCCTGTCCATGGTGTTTTCGGTCAATGACGCGCCGCTTGCCGGTCGTTCGGGCAAGAAGGTCACCTCGCGCCTGATCCGCGCGCGGCTGATGGCCGAAGCGGAAGGCAATGTCGCGATCCGCGTGACCGAAACCGAAAACGGCGACGCCTTCGAAGTCGCCGGCCGCGGCGAACTGCAGCTTGGCGTGCTGATCGAATCGATGCGCCGGGAAGGGTTCGAACTGACCATCAGCCGGCCCCAGGTCATCACCCGCAAGGACCCGGATACGGGCGCCCTGCTGGAACCCTATGAGGACGTCGTTATTGACGTCGATGAGGATTTCGCCGGGACCGTGGTGGAATCGATCGCCAAGCGGCGCGGCAAGGTCGTCGACATGCGCCCGTCCGGCGGCGCCAAGCAGCGGCTGCATATTGTCGCACCCTCGCGCGGGCTGATCGGTTATCACGGCGACTTCATGACCGAAACCCGCGGCACCGGGATCATGAACCGCGTGTTCCGCGAATACGGACCCCATGCGGGCCCCATCGACGGTCGGCGCAATGGCGTACTGATCTCCATCGCGTCCGGCAACAGCGTCGCCTACGGGCTGATGGGTCTGGAAGCGCGGGCGACCCTGTTCATCGGCTCCGGCGTCCCGGTATATGAGGGGATGATCATCGGCGAGAACAGCCGCGGCAACGACCTTGAGGTCAACCCGCTGAAATCGAAGCAGCTGACGAATATCCGCGCGTCGGGCACCGACGAGGCGGTGCGGCTGACGCCGCCGCGGCGCATGTCGCTGGAACAGGCCATCGCCTATATCGAGGGCGACGAACTGGTCGAGGTGACGCCGGATACGATCCGTCTGCGCAAGCGCTATCTCGATCCGCATGAGCGCAAGAAGGCGTCGCGCATGGCGGCCACGGCTTAGGGTTACCGCGCCGCAGCATTCAGTTGACAATCACCGGAAGCACGCTACGGTGGTTGGCGTTACGCATCGATGAACCCTGTGGGAGAGGCGGATACCGGAAGGCATCCGCGCCGAAGGAGCAACCGCCCCGGAATCTCTCAGGCAAAAGGACCGCAGGGGGAGAGCACTCTGGAAAGCAGACGCCGGGAATCCGGCGTCTCACCGAAGGTGAAAGCCGGGCAAGGCCCCGGTGATACTCTCAGGTCCACAGACAGAGCGGGGGCAGCGGGATCCGGTTTCGGGAACCGTTGTCCTTTCAATTCTGTCGGAGGCCGAGCGTGGATGACCGGAACATAGCGCCGTTGAAGCGCACGCCGCTGTTTGCCGTCCATGACGCATGCGGCGCCAGAATGGTGCCCTTCGCCGGTTACGCCATGCCGGTCCAGTTCGCCGCCGGCGTTCTGCGGGAGCACATTCACACACGGGCCGAAGCCGGCCTGTTCGACGTCTCCCACATGGGCCAGTTGCGGCTGCGCGGCGATGGCGTCGTCGATGCGCTGGAGGCGCTGGTGCCGGGCGATATCCGTGCGCTGGCGCCCGGGCGCATGCGCTACACCCAGTTCACCAACGCCGACGGCGGCATTCTCGACGACCTTATGGTGACCAATGCGGGGGACCACCTGTTCCTCGTCATCAACGCCGCCTGCAAGGAAGCCGATATCGCGCATATGCAGGACAATCTGCCATCGCATATCGGCATGGAAGTCCTCGATGATGCGGCGCTGATCGCCCTGCAGGGGCCCCTGGCCGCGGCGGTGCTGGAACGTTTCGCACCCGGCGTGGCGACGATGAAGTTCATGTCCGCGGCCGCAATGCGCGTAAAGGACGCAAACTGTCTTGTCAGCCGCTGCGGCTATACGGGCGAGGACGGCTTTGAAATATCCGTGGAGGCTACTGACGCGCCCGCCCTGGCGACGGCCCTGCTGGCTGAGGCGGAGGTGATGCCGGTCGGGCTCGGCGCCCGGGATTCGCTGCGCCTGGAGGCCGGGCTCTGCCTTTATGGGCACGATATCGATGAAACAACGACGCCGGTTGAAGCGGACCTGCTGTGGTCCATCGGCAAGCGGCGGCGCGTGGAAGGCGGCTTTCCCGGCGATGCGGTCATCCGGCGCCAGATCGCGGAAGGCGCCCCCCGCAGACGGGTCGGATTACGGCCGGAGGGCCGGGCCCCCGCGCGCGAGGGAACGGACATCATCGATGGGACCGGCGGCAAAATCGGAACGGTGACCAGCGGCGGTTTCGGACCGACCGTCGGCGGACCGGTTTCCATGGGTTACATGGCCAGTGAAAGTGCGATTTCCGGGACATCGGTGGAATTGATGGTCAGGGGGAAGGCGCTGCCGGCGCAGGTCGTGGACCTGCCCTTCACGCCGCAACGTTATTACCGGGGATAATCCGCGAGAGGGAATCATGAGCGACATCAGGTTTACGGAAGATCATGAGTGGGTCCGAATTGAAGGCGATATCGCAACGATCGGCATCACCGACTATGCGCAGGAGCAGCTTGGCGACATCGTTTTCGTCGACCTGCCCGAAACCGGGGCGGCCCTGGCGCAGGGCGACGAGGCCGCGGTCGTCGAATCCGTAAAGGCGGCGAGCGACGTCTATGCGCCGATCACGGGCGAGGTGGAGGACGTCAACGAGACGCTGGAAGGCGAACCGGGGCGGGTCAATGAGGATGCCGAGGGCGAGGGCTGGTTCTACACCATGACCATCAGCGAACCGGCCGAACTGGACGACCTGATGGACGAAAAGGCCTATCGGGCCTTCCTCAAGAAACTCTGAGCCGCAACGGATCCGGGAGCGCGCCATGACCGCCAAACGCCTGAAGGAACTGGAACAGCGTGACGATTTTGTCAGCCGGCATATCGGCCCTTCACCCGATGAAGTCGATGCGATGCTGGCGATCGTGGGCGCGAACTCGCTAGATGCGATGATCGACCTTGCGGTGCCGGAATCGATCCGCTGCCGGGAGCCGCTCGCCCTGCCGCCGTCCCGGACGGAATACGATGTGCTCGCCGAACTGCGGCGGATGGCGTCGAACAACCGCGTGATGCGGTCGCTCATCGGCATGGGCTATCATGACTGTCACACGCCCGGCGTGATCCTGCGCAACGTGCTGGAAAACCCCGGCTGGTATACGGCCTATACACCCTATCAGCCGGAAATCTCGCAGGGGCGGCTCGAAGCGCTGCTGAATTTCCAGACCATGATCATGGACCTGACGGGCATGGACCTGGCGAACGCCTCGCTGCTCGACGAAGGCACGGCGGCGGCGGAGGCGATGACCCTGTGCCGGCGGGTCGGCAAGTCGAAAAGCAGCGTCTTTTTCGTTTCCGCGGACTGTTATCCGCAGACCATCGACGTGCTGCGGACCCGCGCCGAACCGCTCGGGATCGATCTCGTGATCGGCGATCCGCACAAGGACATTGCCGGTGCGGCGCCGTTCGGCGTGCTGCTGCAATATCCGGCCGGTTGCGGGCGGGTGGACGACTGCGCGGATGTTGTCGAGACGGCGCATGCCGCCGGCGCGCTGGTTGCGGTGGCCACCGACCTGCTGGCGCTTACCTTGCTGAAGCCGCCGGGCGAATGGGGCGCGGATATCGTCATCGGCAGCGCACAGCGGTTCGGCGTGCCGATGGGCGCCGGGGGACCGCATGCCGCCTTCATGGCGACAAAGGACGAATACCGCCGTTCCATTCCGGGCCGGCTTGTCGGCGTTTCGATCGATTCCGCCGGCCGCTCGGCGCTGCGGCTGGCGCTGCAGACCCGCGAACAGCATATCCGCCGTGAAAAGGCGACCAGCAATATCTGCACCGCACAGGTCCTGCTGGCGGTGATGGCGGGCATGTATGCGGTCTATCATGGCCCGGACCGGTTGCGGACCATCGCGGAACGGGTCCATCGGATGACCTGCATTGTCGCCGCCGGCCTGAAACGGCTGGACGCCGAAATCGGCGCCGCCGCCTGGTTCGATACGCTGTGCGTCCACCTGCCGGACGGCAATGCCGCGGAAGTCCATCACGCGGCGATCGCGGAGGGTTACAATTTCCGGCGGACCGATGAACATACGCTCGGCCTGTCCTTCGACGAGACCACGACCCGCGCGGATATAGAAGCCGTGTGGCGAATCTTCGGCGATGAGGGCTCGCTGTCGGTGGACGCGCTGGATTCGGAAACGGAAGACGCCATCCCGGCGGCACTGCGCCGAAGCTCGGCTTTCCTGACCCATCCGGTGTTCAACAGCCATCATTCCGAAACGGAAATGCTGCGCTATATGAAACGGCTGCAGGACAAGGATATCGCCCTGGACCGCTCCATGATCCCGCTCGGTTCCTGCACCATGAAACTGAACGCGACGACGGAAATGATCCCCGTCACCTGGCGTGAATTCGGCGGTATCCACCCCTTCGCGCCGGCGGATCAGCTTGCCGGTTACCGGGAACTGATCGACGGGCTGGAAAAAATGCTCTGCGCGGCGACCGGGTTCGACGCGGTGTCGTTTCAGCCGAACGCGGGATCGCAGGGCGAATTCGCAGGCCTGCTGGTTATCCGGGCCTACCACCACGACCGGGGCGACCGGGAACGGGATATATGCCTGATTCCCAGTTCGGCCCATGGCACCAATCCCGCCAGCGCCGTGATGGCGGGCTTCCGGGTTGTCGTGGTCGCATGCGACAGCCGGGGGAATATCGACATCGACGACCTGCGGGCGAAGGCCGCGGCGCATGCCGGTCGGCTGGGCGCGCTGATGGTGACCTATCCCTCCACACATGGCGTGTTCGAGGAAGCAATCCGCGATATCTGCCGCATCGTTCACGACCATGGCGGGCAGGTCTATCTGGATGGCGCGAATCTGAACGCGATGCTGGGGGTCGCCAAGCCGGCGGAAATCGGCGCGGATGTATCGCATATGAACCTGCACAAGACCTTCTGCATTCCGCATGGCGGCGGCGGGCCGGGCATGGGGCCGATCGGCGTGAAGGCGCATCTGGCGCCCTTCCTGCCGGGGCATTGCGCACAGCGCGGCGGAACAGAAGGCGGCGTTGGCGCCGTATCGGCGGCGCCCTGGGGCAGCCCCAGCATCCTGCCGATTTCATGGGCCTATATCGCCATGATGGGCGGCGCCGGGCTGTTGCGGGCGACGCAGGTCGCCATCCTGAACGCGAATTACATCGCCAGGCGGCTCGATCCCTATTTCCCGGTTCTCTATACCGGGCCGGGCGGGCTGGTTGCCCATGAATGCATCATCGACCTGCGCGCCATGCAGAAAGCGACCATAGACGATGTCGCCAAGCGGCTGGTCGATTTCGGCATCCATGCCCCGACAATGTCCTTCCCGGTTTCCGGCACCCTGATGATCGAACCGACGGAAAGCGAATCAAAGGTGGAACTGGACCGTTTCTGCGACGCCATGATCGCTATCGCGACAGAGGTCGACGAAGTCGAGTCCGGCATTATAGCGATCGAAGACAGCCCGCTGCACCATGCGCCGCATACGCTGGACGAACTGATGTCCGGCGAATGGACCCGGCCCTATTCGCGCGAGGATGCCGCCTTCCCGTTACCGGCGGTGCGGGACAATAAATACTGGCCGCCGGTCGGCCGGATCGATCAGGTTTATGGCGACCGGCACATCGTCTGCGCCTGCCCGCCGCTCGACGCCTACCGGGACGCGGCGGACTGAACCGGCATAGGGGTCATCTGTAGAAAGTGGGGGACACGACATGGCCAGTATTGAATCGTTGCGGCTCAACCCGCAGGACAATGTCGCCATCATGCTGGGCGACGTCGCGAGGGGCGACATGGTATCGCCGGCATCGATCACCGCGCGCGAACCGGTTCCGCGCAGTCACAAGATCGCAATCGTCCCCATCGAAGCCGGCGCCGCCGTCGTCAAATACGGCCAGATCATCGGCTTCACGTCGGAACATATCGCGCCCGGCGCGCATGTCCATGTCCACAACGTGTCGATGGGCGATTTCGAACGGGATTACGCCTATGGCGAAGGGGCGGTTGAAACCGTCATGGTGCCGGAAGCCGAACGTGAGACCTATCAGGGGTACCGGCGCGAGGACGGCAAGGTCGGCACGCGTAACTATATCGGCATCGTCACCTCGGTAAACTGCGCCGCGACGGTGGCGCTGCATGTCGCCAAGGCGGTGGAGAAGGAAGGGCTGCTGGACGATTACCCGAATGTCGATGGTATCGTGCCCATCGTGCACGGCGCGGGGTGCTGCATCGGCACCGACGATGAAGGCTTCCGCATGCTGCAGCGGACCATCTGGGGTCACGCGCGGCATCCGAATTTCGCCTCCGTGCTGATGCTGGGGCTGGGCTGCGAGGCGAACCAGATTCCCTTCATGCTGGAAACCATGGGCAAGCCCTCGGACGAAACCTTCCATTACACCACCATCCAGCAGGAGGGCGGGACGCGGAAAACCGTGGAATACTGCCTGAACTGGATACGGTCCGTGCTGCCGCGCGCCAACGCGATGCAGCGGGTGACCTGCCCGGCCTCGGAACTGACGGTGGCGCTGCAATGCGGCGGCTCGGACGGTTACTCCGGGCTGACGGCCAACCCGGCGCTGGGCATTGCCGTCGATAAGCTGGTGCGGCACGGCGGCTCCGGCGTGCTGGCCGAAACGCCGGAGGTTTACGGCGCGGAGCACCTGCTGACCCGCCGCGCGGTCAGCCGCGAAGTCGGCGAGAAGCTGATCGAGCGCATCCGCTGGTGGGAGGAATATGCGGCCAAGAACAACGGCAGCATGAACAACAACCCCACACCCGGCAACAAGGCGGGCGGGCTCACCACGATCCTCGAAAAATCACTGGGGGCGGTCGCCAAGGGCGGGACGACCAATCTCGTCGGCGTCTATAAATACGGCGAACCGATCACGACCAAGGGCTTCGCCTTCATGGACAGCCCCGGCTACGACCCGTGCTCGATCACGGGCGAGGTGGCGTCGGGCTGCAACCTGGTCGCCTTCACCACCGGGCGCGGTTCCTGTTACGGCAACAAGCCGGTGCCCAGCGTGAAGCTGGCCACCAATACGCCCATGTATGAACACATGTCCGAAGACATGGACATCAATTGCGGCACCTGCATCGACGGCACCGATTCGCTGGAGGAAGTCGGCGAGCGTATCTTCCGCAAGCTGCTGGCCATCGCCAGCGGCGAACGGACGCTTTCCGAACAGCTTGGCTTCGGCGACGCCGAATTCGTGCCCTGGCAGATCGGAGCCCAGATGTAGCCCTCTTGCCAACTCGGACCGCCCCGCCGATGATTGCGGCTGGCATCACGCGGCGGGGAGGAACGAATGAAACGGCTCGATGGTAGAAACGCGGTTATCACCGGGGCGGCCTCCGGCGTCGGCCGGGCGGCGAGCCTGCTGTTCGCCCGCGAGGGCGCCGCGGTCGCCTGCGTCGATATCGACGCGGATATGGGCGCGGAGACCGCGGCCATGGTCCGCGCCGAAGGCGGCGATGCGACGTTCATCGAAACCGACCTCGCGGATCCGGCCGCCATCGACCGCATGGCGAAAGCCTGCATGGACTGGCGCGACACCATCCATGTGCTGTTCAACAATGCGGCCATCGCCGAGCGGCGCGAATTCGAGGACGTGCCGCTGGACGAATGGAATCGGCAGGTCGCGGTCAATCTCACCGCGCCTTTCCTGTGCAGCCAGAAACTCCTGCCGGCGCTGAAGGCGGCGGGCAATGCCGCGATCATCCATCACGGTTCCATCGACGGCGTGCTGGGTAACCCGACACTGGTTGCCTATTCCGCGGCAAAGGGCGGGTTGCAGCCGCTGACCCATGTGATGAGTTTCTGGCTGGCGCGCCACGGCATCCGGGTGAACTGCATCAATTCGGGCGCGCTCCGCGAAAGCAAACAGGGCATCCCCGTGCGCCTCAACCGCGACAACCGCGCCGGCCAGCCGATGAGCGAAGCCCAGCGCAAGGCGACGCCGATGGGCCGGCCCGGCTTCGTCGAGGAAGCCGCCGACGTGGCGCTCTACCTCGCCAGCGACGAATCGTCCTATGTAAACGGCAGCGTCATTACCCTGGATGGCGGCCGGACGGGCATCACGCCGGGAACGTTCTGATAAATCATGACCGGCCTTATACGGAGTACGCCGGCGCCAGGATAATCGCCACCGCCCTTCCTCCCGGTCGGGCCGGATAGATCAGATCGTGTTCGACTGGAATCGCAACCGGTTCCGTTCAAACCTGATGTGCTATAGCGGCACGGCGTAAATGACGGAAACCTGCCCGGATTGGTTCGACTGTTCCTGAGCGGATGTCCCTGACAGGGAACTCCAAACACTACAAAAACAGGTAAAATAAACGAACTACTTGCATTTAAAGAGTTCATGTTCTGTATACTTTATTAATATAGTTATGATCAATAATAGTATTGATATTATTTACGGTTTTATTTATTGATTTCTTATTTACAGATTCGCGATATTAATAAAAATAATACTTCAATATACTGAAAAAAATTGTATTATTAGTGAATCTTATGTTAATTCAATATTGTTATCATGTGTGCCTAGCACACAGCCGGAGACATACATTTGCGTGAACCTCTTTCCAGTGAGGGGCCGCGCAAACAGCCGTTTGTGCGGTTCCACAATGTGCAAAAAAGCTATGACGGCGAAACGCTTGTCGTAAAAGGCTTTAACCTCGATATCGCCAGCGGCGAATTCATCACCCTTCTGGGGCCGTCCGGCTCCGGCAAGACCACCTGCCTGATGATGATGGCGGGATTCGAAGCCCCGACCCACGGCGATATTCTTCTCGACGGCGAACCTATCAACACCGTGCCGCCGCACAAACGCGGGATCGGCATTGTCTTTCAGAATTATGCCCTGTTCCCGCATATGAGCGTGGCGGAGAACCTCGCCTTTCCGCTGGAGGTCCGCAAGCTCGGCCCGGCGGAAACCGGGGAAAAGGTCGCCCGCGCCCTGGAAATGGTGCGGCTGGAGGAGTTTGGCGACCGCCGGCCGGCGCAACTGTCCGGCGGCCAGCAGCAACGCGTGGCGCTGGCGCGCGCGCTGGTCTTCGAGCCCGAAATCGTCCTCATGGACGAACCGCTGGGCGCGCTGGACAAGAATCTGCGCGAGGAAATGCAATACGAGATCAAGCGCATTCATGAAGACCTGGGAGTCACGATGCTTTACGTGACCCACGACCAGTCGGAAGCGCTGACGATGTCGGACCGCATCGCGGTCTTCAATGACGGCGTGGTGCAACAGCTGGCGAGCCCGGACGTCCTGTATGAACAGCCCGAAAATGCCTTCGTGGCCTCGTTCATCGGTGAAAACAACCGGCTGATCGGCGACGTGGTCGAACTGTCCGGTGATGCCTGCAGCGTGCGCACGGAATCGGGCGTCGTGATCGAGGCGTTGCCGGTCAACGTTGCGGGCGCGGGGGCGAAATCGACCCTGTCGCTGCGTCCGGAACGCGTCACGATCGATCCGGAGACGGGCACATGTCCCAACATCTTCGAGGCCGAGGTGCGCGAAGTGATCTATCTCGGCGATCACCTGCGCACGCGTGTCTCGGTCTGCGGCAACAGCGATTTTATCGTCAAGATTCCCAATGCGCAGACGCACCCGGCCCTGAAGCGCGGCCAGACGATCATGGTGGGCTGGGCGCGCGAGGATTGCCGCGCACTGGACGCCTGACGGCATCCAAAAAAACTGACCGAAACGACAAGGGAGTAAGCAGAAATGAACAAGCATATCGCAACGCTTGGCCTGGCGGCCTTTGCAGGGGCGTTTTCCTCCGCCGCTATTGCCGAAAGCCTGACCATCGTGTCCTGGGGCGGGGCTTATACGGAAAGCCAGAAGAGCGCCTATCATGACCCGTGGACGGAGAAGACAGATGACACGATCGTCAATGTCGACAAGGCCCAGACGGCGCTGGCAGGACTGCGCGCACAGGTCGAGGCCGGCAATGTGACCTGGGATCTGGTGGACATGCTGCCATCCGAGGCGCAGATAGCCTGCGACGAGGGGCTGGTCGATATCATCGATCATGACAAGGTGCTTGCCCCGTCGCCGGACGGCGTCCCGCCGAGCGATGATTTCATCGCCGGTTCGCTGAGCGAATGCTTCGTGCCGCAGATCGTCTATTCCAACATCGTCGCCTATAACACGACGATATATTCCGGCAGGCAGCCGTCGACCATGAAGGACGTGTTCGACCTGGAAAGCTTCCCGGGCAAGCGGTCGCTGCAGAAGAAGCCCGTCAATAACCTGGAATGGGCCCTGATGGCGGACGGCGTTCCCGCCGACAAGGTCTATGAAGCGCTTCGCACCGAAGAAGGCATCAGCCGGGCCTTCGCCAAGCTCGACACCATCAAGGACAACGTGATCTGGTGGGAGGAAGGCGCGCAGCCGCCGCAGCTCCTGGCCGACAAGGAGGTGGCGTTCGCGTCCGGCTATAACGGTCGTATCTTCAACGCCCAGGTCAACGAAGACCAGCCCTTCAAGATCATCTGGGACGCGCAGGTCTTCGAACTGGATGGCTGGGTCGTGCCGAGGGGCAAGCTGGACAAGGTGGCGGACTATCTCAAATTCGCGACCGATACGCAGCGCCTCGCCGATCAGGCCAAGTATATTTCCTATGGTCCGGCGCGCATTTCCTCCGCGGCCCTGGTCTCCACGCATGCGAAGACGGGTGTCGACATGAAACCGCATATGCCGACCTATGGCCCGAACTTTAAAACCGCCCTGCACAAGGATGACGAATTCTGGGCCGATCACCTGGACGAGCTGACCGAGCGTTTCAACGCTTGGCTGGCCAGATAGCCGGAACACGGGGGCCTTTGCCCCCGTCTCTTTCGCCCATGGAGAATTTATCGTGACCGGGCTCGCGGCGACATCGCCGGACGATCTGACGACGGCCGACGGCGTTCCGCTGAAGGTCAGCCTCAGCCGTGCCCAGCGCCGCAACAGGATCAGGGCGGTGCTCCTGGTCGCGCCGCTTTTCCTGTTTCTGCTCGTTGCGTTCATCCTGCCGATATTCGATATGCTGTTGCGCAGCGTCGAGAGCACCGAAGTAACCACGCATATGCCCGAGACGGTGCGCGCCCTTTCCGGCTGGGACGGGGAAGGGCTGCCCGGGGAGGCGGTGTTCGCCGCCGCCGTCCGGGACCTTGCCGCGGGCAGTCGCGCGCGAACCATCGGCAGGGTCGCCAGCCGGCTGAACTACGAAAGCGGCGGCATGCGCTCGCTGATCATGAAATCCGCACGCAGGTCCAAGGCTCTCGAAAGGGGGCCGTACAAGGAAGCGCTCATCGCCTTGGACGAGCGATGGGCGCAACCGGATGTCTGGCGGCTGCTGAAGCGGGAATCCGGCAACTATACGCTGTCGTATTACCTGGCGGCGCTCGATCTCAGATATGGCGCCGACGGCGCGATCGAGGCAAAGCCGGAACACATGCAGATTTACGTCAACCTGTTCGTGCGCACGATATGGATGAGCGCGCTGATTACGGTGCTGGCGCTGCTGCTGGGTTATCCGGTTGCCTTTCTGCTGGCGACCCTGCCCATGCGGCAGTCGAACCTGCTGATGATCCTGGTGCTGCTGCCGTTCTGGACATCGCTGCTGGTGCGGACGACGACCTGGATCGCGATTTTGCAGAGCCAGGGCGTCCTGAACGATCTGGCGGTCTGGGCCGGCCTGATCACGAACGAGAACCGCCTGCAGCTGATCTACAACAAGACCGGCACGATCATCGCCATGACCCATATCCTGCTGCCGTTCATGATCCTGCCGCTGTATTCGGTGATGAAGACAATTTCGCCGGCCTATATGCGGGCGGCGCGGTCGCTGGGCGCGACCGGTTTCACCGCATTCCGAAGGGTTTACTTCCCGCAGACGCTGGCCGGTATCGGCGCCGGCTCGATCCTGGTGTTCATCCTGGCGATCGGCTACTACATCACGCCCGCGCTGGTCGGGGGACAGTCCGGCCGCTTCATCACCAATTTCGTCGCCTATCATATGCAGCAGTCGCTGAACTGGGGCCTTGCCGCCGCGATCGGCTCGCTGCTGCTGGGGGCCGTCATCGCGCTGTATCTGCTGTACAACCGCCTTATCGGCGTCGACAAGATGAAACTGGGCTGAGGGTCATGGCGCCGCCACCATACGCCACATTCGCGGAACGGAGCTGGCACTACGTCTTCCGCCTGCTCTGCGGGCTGGTCTTCCTGTTTCTGATCGGCCCCATTCTGGTGATTATCCCGCTCAGCTTTAACGCCGAGCCCTATTTCACGTTTTCCGAGGGCATGATCGCGCTGGACCCGGATGCCTGGTCGCTGCGCTGGTATCGGGACTTCTTTACGTCCGATTCCTGGCTGGGCGCGATCCGGAACAGCTTCATCGTGGCGTTCTTTTCGACGATCCTGGCGACGGCGCTGGGGACGCTGGCGGCGCTGGGCATGTCCAGCCGGTACATGCCGTATCGTGCAACGGTCATGGCTGTCCTGATTTCCCCCATGATCGTGCCGCTGATCATTTCGGCCGCCGGGATGTTCTTTTTCTTCTCCAAGTATCAGCTGACGCAGACCTATACCGGCGTTATCCTGGCGCATACGGCATTGGGAATCCCGTTTGTGGTTATCACGGTAACGGCGACCCTGACGGGATTCGACCATACCTTCACCCGCGCCGCGGCCAGCCTGGGGGCGTCGCCGATGCGGACCTTTTTCAGGGTCGTGCTGCCGCTGGTGACGCCGGGCGTCGTCTCGGGGGCGCTGTTCGCCTTCATCACCTCGTTCGACGAGGTCGTGGTGGTGCTGTTCATCGCCGGCCCGGAACAGCGGACCATACCCATCCAGATGTGGTCGGGCATCCGTGAGGAGATCAGCCCGACGATCCTGGCCGTCGCAACCCTGCTGGTCATGTTGTCCATCGGCCTGCTGACCGTCATGGAACTGTTGCGCCGGCGTTCCGAACGGTTGCGCGGGCTGACGCCGGGCTGAGACAGTAATATTAACCGGAACGGCACGATTTTCGCGCCGAATGCTTGTTACCGTCGCACCCGGAACCAGGATATGGTAAACTCCCGGCCGCAATAGTGTTTTACCGAATCCCGACCGAACGAATTTTATCCGGTCGCGTTAATTTATGAAATTGTCCCAAATTCAGAATGTGGAAGTTACCGACATGAACGATATCCGCCGTCACGCATCCAGGGCCCGCCCCGCACTATTCCGGTCTGGCGCGGTGCTCCTTTCGGCCCTGATCCTGTTCGGCTGCGATGAATCCTCCGTGGAGAACGTGGACGACCTGTTGGCGCGCGTCGAACAATCCATCGAATCCGGCGACCTGCGAGCTGGTAGCATCGACCTGAAAACGATCCTGCAGAAGGACCCGGACAATGTCGAAGCGCGGTTGATGCTCGGCAGAATCTACCTCGACATCGGCGATGCGGAATCCGCCGAAAAAGAACTCAAGACCGCACAGAGCCTGGGCGCGAATAAGGTTGAGACGAAGTTCCTGATTGGGCGAAGCCTTCTTTTGCGTGGAGACTATTCGACACTTCTGCAAAACCATCAGATATCTGATGGCATGTCCGCAAGCGAAG
Source organism: Alphaproteobacteria bacterium (assembly GCA_040905865.1). Taxonomy (NCBI): domain Bacteria; kingdom Pseudomonadati; phylum Pseudomonadota; class Alphaproteobacteria; species Alphaproteobacteria bacterium. Next base: position 30,862 of record JBBDQU010000023.1, on the reverse strand, counting down.
TCAGTAACACGGCAGTTCTACGAGGCCACGCATTTCTGGAACAACGAAACCTCGACGAAGCCGAAGCGGCATATCAGAAAGCCGCATCGGCATACAAAACGGATATCGACAAGGAACGCCCGCATTTGAAACACACAAATGCGCCGGAATTCCTGGAGGCAATCGTTGGCCTGGCAAACGTATCGATATTTAGAGGGGATTGGGAGGAAGCAAAAGCAAGGATGGATCGCGCCGCTTCGCTCTCTCCGGACCACTATTCCGTACAGGCGGCGAAGGGAGAACTCGCATTCCGGCAAAAGAACTTCAAAGAATCAGAGGAAGCATTTCAAGCCGCGTTTGCGAACCGAAAATCCGACCTGGAACTGCAACTTGGTATTGCCAGAGCCCAAATAGCACTGAACGACTACGACAAGGCAATTGCCAATCTGAATGCAGTCAGGGAGCACTACCCGGACTATATCCCCGCGAACTATTACCTGGGTCTGGCTGAACTGCAGAAAGAAAATTTTGCGGCAGCGAAGGAAGCGGGTGAACGGATATTCAAGAACCAACCGAACAGTATTCAGGCCCATATGATCGTTGGCATGGCGAATTTCGGTCTCGGAAACTACGAGCAAGCCAATTACAGCCTGCAACGCTATTTAACGGAGGCGCCGGAAAGCAGGAATGTCCGGCGGTTGCTCGGTATAGCGCAGATGCGTTTGTTAAAACCGGATGAAGCACTTTCAACGTTCAAGGCGCTCTCCGAGCAGTCGCCCGACGATATTCAGCTTTTGACGATGGTTGCCTCAGCTGCAACGGCCAGTGGGGATCTGTTTCTTGCCGATAATTATTTCCAGAAGGCGGTTGATATTAATCCCGATGATCCGGAAACGCGCCTTCGCCTCGCACGGGTGAAATTTGCGACAGGACGGAGCGATGAGGCACTCGAGGAACTCGAAAAAGCGACGAAAGAATCGCCCGGCTTTCTCAAGGGAAAATACACACTGATGCAGCTTCATCTGCGGAGGAGTGAATTTGACAAAGCGCTGAAAGTCGCCAACGAACTCCGGACGGCCGACCCGGACAGCCCTAACCCGTGGATTGGCATCGGGCTTGCGCATAAAGGCAAGCAGGAATGGACTGAAGCCATCGGTGCGTTGGAGGAAGCGTTGAAGATCGCACCGACGCATATCGGAGCCGCATACACGATCGCGGATATCCATTTGATCACGCAGGATTTCACAGCAACAAGGGCCGTTTACGACCGGATTCTCGAACAGCGGCCCGGTCACTTGCTGACGTTGATGCGCTACATTGCGCTGGCGCAATACCAGGGAAAGCCTGAAGAAGCCGAGTCCTTGCTCAGAACTGCGATGGATGCCAACCCCCGAGCTGTGGAGCCAAGGGTACTGGCCGCACAATCGCTGGTCGAGCGCGGCGAACCGATACGGGCAATTGCCCTATTGAACGATGTCTCACGCGAGAACCCGGATCATCCGGAAATGCTGCTCATACTGGGCCGGGCCGCTATCGATGCGCAAAAGCCGGGCGAAGCAGTTAGGACATTAGAGCGCCTGACGCAGATCCAACCGGCCAATCCGAGAGCCCATTATTTTCTGGCGCAGGCCTATGGACAGCTAAACAATGGCCCGAGAATGTTGGCGGCACTGGACCGGGCCCTTGAACTTGACCCTCAGTTCGGGCTGGCGGCCACTGCCCGGATTCACGCCCTCACAATTTCTAACCGGACCGAAGAAGCGAAACAGCAACTCCTGACGCTGAAGGAACGAGATCCGGATAACATAGCGCTAGCGAAGCTGGAAGCCTGGATGGCCCGGCGGGAAGAGGATCCGAAACGGGCGAGCACGATTCTCGCCGGCATCGATTCCCGGGCGATGGATGAGTCGGCAGCGATACAGCTCGCATCGGCCCGCTGGGAGTCGGGGGAGCAAGACCTCGCGGTCAGGGAACTGGAGGCGTGGGTTGAAGGGCACCCAATGGATGACCGGGCAAGACTGGAACTTGCAAACTATTTTACGATTCAGGGTGAAAGGGCCAAAGCGAGAGAACATTACGAGTCGCTGGTAGACCGTTTTCCGAATAATTGGATCATGCTGAACAATCTGGCTTCCCTGCTGGTGGCAGATAATCCGGAAAGGGCGCTTGTATACGCGGAGCGCGCTGTTGAACTGGCGCCGTCAACGCCCCCGGTGCTTCTCACACTTGCCAACATCCTGTTTTCAGAAGGGCGCGATAACGACCGCGTTGTATTGATCATGCGCTCTCTGGCGAAACGGCTCCCGGATAACGAGGAAGTCCATGTCCTTCTTTCCAGGGCTTATGCAAAGAGCGGCGACACGGGGAAAGCCGTCGAATTGCTGACGAAATTCATTGGCGAGAACAGCAACGATGAAGAATTGGTGGAAGCAAAGAGTGTGCTGCGGGAGCTTAAACTATAGCAATGTGTTGGTTTCCGATCGTGACGACGAATCGTATGGCATATAAGCCCTAACCCGTTGCGGAACGGCACAGGGCCGCCACTGGCGCGCCCTGCTCTTGCCATTGGGCACCCCGCCCGTAACCCGCTTGCCAGATGATGACCGTCTCAGCGCATATTGTCTTCGTAATCTTGTCGGCTGCCGGAAGAAAATGCATCAGATCCAAATGGGTCCGCGACAGGTTCCTTCTGATCGACGCGATATGGGAAAAAACGGGTGACAGAACTTCCGTGTGCGAGCAGGCTGTTTAAAATTACGCCGCCACGGGCCCGATAAAATGTTTGCCGAAGGTCACGTGACTTGGCCATGGAGAACCCAGAATGCGGCAGCTTTCACTCTTTCTCCAAGTGCTTCAATGGCATTGGTCATGTCAATGATCCGGCGCACGGCGTCGGGGGAACGCGAAGAAGGGCGCGGCCTCGCGCCACACGCGCCGCCTGCTCTGGCCTCGTAGCGGATATCCGGCCCCCTGTTGCGGGCGCACGATATTTGCCAGGCTCACAGAGGAAAAAACCCCCGAATTACTTCAATCGGGGGCCCGAGAAACGTCCTTGTTTCCCGATTGCGCGATACAGGAAATTTTCGTCATTCACACGAAAAGACCCGCCAGATTTCTCTGGCGGGTCCATTCAGTTCGGCAGTTCGCCCGGATTTTTCCGGATCAGGCGATATTGCTTACGCCTGAGCCGCTCCCTTGAGCGCCCGACGGCGGGCGAGGGCGCCCAGACCGATCAGACCGACACCGAACAGGGCCAAGGCGCCCGGTTCCGGAACAGCCGGAAACTGGCTGAAGCCGACTTCCGCGCCGCGGCTCCGGATTGCAATCCCGCCACCGGCAGCCGTGAAGCCCACCTTCTCCATAATCTCGACACCCTGGGTGATGTCGTTCAGAAGTGTGTCAAACGGATTGAACGGATTGCCGTTGGCATCGGTCCATTCCGGCGACAGATCGAAGGCGGCGGCCGTATCCCAACCCAGCTCAATGCGCGCATCGGAATTACCGACGTCAGATTCACCGGATATAAGATCGAACGTACCGATCGCAACGGTGGTGCCCGTCACGTCAAGGTCTTCATGGAACGAATACGCAAACGTGCCCGTGTTGTACGTAAGGTCGAGCAGGTCAGCGATCTGCGTGGGGGTAGTGGCAGCCGCCAGCGCCGTCATGGTCGCTGCGCCACCGACCAGGGAGCCGGTCAGGGAGACCTGTACCGATACGTAGGACTCCGTATACGGGCCGATTGCCAAATTGTCATTCATACTGGCGCTACCGAATCGACGGGCCGCTAATGGATCGCCGTTCAACGTTGAGGTAAGGGCCAGGAAAGTGAACGATTCCGTAAAATTGCCGTTGCCATCGACGAAGTTCAGATTCCAGCAGCTGAAGTTACCGGATATACATGTTCCTTGCGTAGATAGGTTGTCATTGACGGCAACCATATCGATACGGTCTGTTTTGACGGCAGTGCCATCAAAGTCCGTACCTGCGCCATCTGGATTACCGCTGGCTGGGTTGCCCGGGTCCCAGGTAATAACGCCCTGGGCCTGCGCGGCAACCCCTGTCAGCATCATCGCGCCGACCGTGGCCGCCGCGAGGAGCTTTCCTGTCTTGAAGTGTTTCATATTGTCGTCTCCTTGAGTAACTGTTCAACTGAATCCGTTGGTCCCTTGCAGCCATTATAAGCATGAACCGTGCCAACTAATATTTTTGGTTATGTTTCAATGTGTTAGAATTTTCCATGAATCCGAAATACAGGGCATTGTAAAAAATTCCGACAGTATTTTGGCCCAAATCCGCTGCCGCAATCCTGTGGTTAGATTTTTTTCAACAATAACAGTATATTATGAAAGAATTTTCCTGATTCGCGGATTTTGTAAAGAATTCCGACACTCATTAAGCTTTTATTATTATTTATTGTTTCCAATGGGTTGGAAATGGCCCTGCTTTACAGCGCATGGCGGAGATATGTGCCGCGACGGACACCGCCCGCCGGGCCGGCCACCCCGCCTATCCGGCCTGGCGCAGGAAGCCGTCGAACATCAGCAGGCTCCACAGCACCGGGCTGTGGTCGTGCAGGCCGGACTGGTGGCGGTCGACCAGCGTTTTCAGGACCGCCATGTCGAACCAGCCGCACTCCGCCATCGCCGGGCCGGTCACCGTCTGGCGCACCTTCGCCGCCAGCGGCCCCCGGAACCAGCTGGCGAGCGGGATGGAGAAGCCCTGTTTGGGCCGGTACAGCAGGTCGTCCGGCACCAGCGGCTCGAAGGCGCGCTTCAGGATGCGCTTGCCGTTGGCGCCGTCGAGCTTCAGCGCAACCGGCAGGGTGCTGGCCCATTCGACGATTTCATGGTCGAGCAGCGGGGCGCGGACCTCCAGCGAATTGGCCATGCTGGCGCGGTCGGTCTTGACCAGGATGTCGCCTGGCAGCCAGGTCTTGATATCGGCATACTGCGCCTGCAGCAGCGGCACATCGGTATCCGCCGCCGCCATGTGGCGCGACAGGGTCTCGATGGCGTGGTGGCCCTGCAGGGCGCGCCTGAATTCCGGGCTGAATATCCGGTTGCGCATCGCATCGCTGGAGACGGAAACGCTGTGAAAGAACGCCGCCTCCGGGGTCATCGCCAGTTCCTCGAAGGTATTCCTGGCGCGGAACATGCGCGGCGCCCAGTCCATCTTCGGGTATATCCTCGCCAGCGCGCCGAAGACCGGGCGGCCGATCGCGGCGGGCAGGATCGAGCGCAACCGCCCCTCGCGGTGGTGCCACAGGTAGCGGCGGTAGCCGGCGAAGGCCTCGTCGCCGCCATCGCCGGACAGGGCGACCGTCACATGCTCGCGCGCCAGGGCGCAGACCCGGAAGGTCGGCATGGCCGAGGAGTCGGCGAAGGGTTCGTCGTAAATGCCCGCCAGGCGGTCGACGAGATCGAAGGAATCCGGATCGACGACGCGCATTTCATGGTTGGTTTCATAGCGTTGCGCAATCTGCAGCGCATAGGCGGATTCGTCGAAGGCCCTGTCGCCGAAACCGATGCTGAAGGTATTGACCGGGCGGTCCGACTGCCCCGCCATCAGCGCCACAATGCCGCTGGAATCCACGCCGCCCGACAGGAACGCGCCCAGCGGCACGTCGGAAATCATCCGCAGCCGCACGGCCTCGTCCAGCCGTTCGCGCAGCTCCGTCTCGGCGTCATCGAGATCCGCCGGGCCCGATTCCGACATTTTCAGATGCCAGTAGATATCGCGCTTCATCGCCGCGCCGCGCCGCCAGACCATGCGCTCCGCCGGCTCCAGCTTGGCCGCGCCCTGGTAGATCGTGCGCGGTTCCGGCACATAGCCCAGCGCGAAATAATCCTCCACCGCGCGCGGGTCGATATCGCGCCGGAAACCCGGGTGGCGCATCAGCGCCTTCAGTTCCGACGCGAAAATCAGCGTTTCATCGGGCAGGACGGCGTAATAGAGCGGCTTCTTGCCAAGCCGGTCGCGCGCCATGAACAGCGTTTCGGTGTTGGAATCCCACAGGGCGAAGGCAAACATGCCCCGAAAGCGTTTCACGCAGTCCGGTCCCCATTCCTCCCAGCCGTGCACGATCACTTCGGTATCGCAGCGGGTCCGGAACCTGTGGCCGAGGGATTCCAGCTCCGCCATCAGCGGTTGGAAATTATAGATTTCGCCGTTGAAGACGATCGCGACGGTATTGTCCTCGTTATAGAGCGGCTGCGCGCCATGGGCGACGTCGATAATCGCCAGGCGGCGATGCGCCAGACCGATCCCCGGCGCCAGATGGACTCCGTCGCCATCCGGTCCGCGATGACGGATTGCATCGTTCATGCGCAGCAGCAGCGCCCGGTCCACGGGGCGCTGGCCGCGCGGATCGAAATAACCTGACAGGCCGCACATGCGTTGCGTCGTTCCTAAGTCACGGGTTCATCGGGCAACCGGCGCCGAAAGCGTCGGAAACGGCGGCAGGGCGGCCAGGAAGGCGCGCAGGTTTTCCGGGTCCGTATCTTCATCCGCCGACACGGCCAGGAAGCCGGCGCGGCGGTCGCCGAACAGCAGGTCCGTCTTTGCCTGCGCCAGTTTTGCCATGACCGGGCTGTTCATGTAGCGCCCGTCGAGCCAGTACGTATGCCAGACATTGCGGCGAAGATCGCCTGATTTCAGGGCAGTCGTCGTCATGGTGGTCCGGGTATCGCCGATGACTGCCTCCGTTTTGCCGGTGCGCAGCCAGAACCACGTGTTGTCGTCATGCACCTTGTTGGCATAGCTGGCGACCTCCCGTCCTTCTCCCTGATAGGCGTAATAGGCCACGAACAGCGACACCTGTTCGGTCCCGTTGCTGTATTGGGCGGTCGCCTGCGCATCGGCGTCCGCGAAGTTCGGCCGCCAGGACGGATCGTCCGGTACAAGCCGCCACGCGCCGACGGTTTCAGGAATGGCGATTCGCGTCGGCGGCACCGGCGGAAGATCGCTCTGACGATAGGCCGAATAAGCCGGGAACAATCCTGCGATGGCAACCGCGCCGGCCACCGCCACGACAATTCCGGCGCGACCGCCGCGCGGCCCGGATGCGCCGGTCTGCCGGACAGCGACAGGCGCGGGGTCCCGAAAGCGCCAGCCCAGCCACATCAACAGGAACATGATTGCCGCGAAGAACAGCCATCCTTCCATGTAATGGTCGTTAATGTCGTAAACCCCGTCCAGATAGAATGACGCCAGGATAATGGCGATAATCCGGAGCCAGTTGGCGATCAGCGCGACGATAATGGCGACCGCCACGCAGAGAATGCGCTTGGTCCAGCTGGTGTACATCTGTTCCGCATAGAGAATGGACAGGGCCAGACCGGACAGCAGGAAATTCAGGCCGGCGCAGCCCGGCGCGACCCAGAACCGCGCCGCGGGCAATTCGATAAACACGTCCTCGACAAAGACCGGGATCCCCATCATGGCGATGGTCTGCGATGACACGATGGTCGCCAAACGCTGCAACGGCGGCAACAGGTTCAGGTCAGTCGGAAGAACCAGCCACAAAAACAGCATCGGGAACAGCATTGCCCGGAACATCCGCCAGCCCACGACGGTCAGAACGAGGCTTTCAACCATGCCGATCAACGCCGCCTGCCGCCCGACGGCGACATCAACTGCGTCAGCCGCGATCCACATGATGCCGAATCCCGCCAGCAGTATCGCCCCGACGATGCTGGGCGATGGGCCGATTCCCGCCAGAACGCGGCGTCGCTCCCAGATCAGGTAACCGCAGACCGGAAGTATCAGGAAGGCATGGTCGAAGGCATGCATCCGGGACCACAGATCCAGCATCGATGCTGCGGTTTCGGAATAGATGGCGATCAACGCCATCACGCCCAGTATTGCCGCAGCGGCAGACACCCGGCCCGCGGTCAGCGGCCCGGACGGCAAAGCCGCCGCTAATCCGTTCCTTGGCACGTCGCGTTCATCCTTGCTGCGTCCTGACCGGCGCCATGTCCCACGCCCGGGAACATCGCCCGCATCCGACAATCACCGTACACCCTGTGGCCAGAGGACAACCCTCACGGTCTGCAACAGGATGAGACAATCAAGCATAAGGCTGTAATTCTTGATATAATAAAGATCGAATTTGAGTTTCCGCCGGGCATCCTCTACCGAGGCGCCATACGGATAGTTTACCTGCGCCCATCCCGTAATGCCTGGCTTCACCGTGTCCCGATAGCCGTAATAGGGGATCGCCTCTAGCAGTTCGGCTACGATAACCGGCCGTTCCGGGCGCGGACCGATAAAACTCATCTCACCGCGCAACACGTTGATGATCTGGGGAATTTCATCTATCCGCGCCATGCGGATAAACGCGCCAACCGGCGTGACGCGGCTGTCATTGGCCGACGCCCAGCGGGCGACGCCGTCGTTTTCCGCATCAACCCGCATGCTTCGGAACTTAAACAGAAAGAACGACTCTCCATATAGTCCGACACGCTCCTGACGGTAGAATACCGGCCCGCGATCCTGCAGGTACACCGCCGCCGCGGCGACGAGTGTAACCGGCAGCGAAAACAGCAGCAGGAGTATGCTGACGACGATATCGAATATACGCTTTACGATTCGTTGCGTACCCAGACGCGACGAAAACCCGTCGGCAAAAATCATCCAGCTCGGATTCAGCGCGTCGAGTTCGACCTCCCCTTTCTGGCGCTCCATGAAGGTCCAGAAATCGCTGATCCGGACGCCCTCCATGCGGCATGCCAGCAGGTCTTCGGACGGAATCCGCCCTCTGCGTTCCTGCAGCGCGACGACCACTTCATCGGCATCCTGCGCACTGACGATATGGGTAAGCGCCGTGTCGTATTTCAGGACACGGGTCCGGTCCACGCAAATGTCGCTTCCATCAACCGGGAGGAACCCGACACAATGGAAGGCTCCACCGGCTTCCAGCGCCTCGACCTCGCGGGCCTGTTTGCCGGCTCCGAAAACGAGCACCCGATGCCGGAAGACATTGATGCCCGTAACCCGCAGAAAGATGACCCGGGCGCACAGAACGCCGATCAGACTGATCGCAATCGCCGGCAGCAGGGCGCTCATCCAGATGCGCGTTTGTGGGAAAATGTAAAAGATGATCGACATCAGAAAAACCGCGGACGCAAAACTCGCGAATAACCGCAGAAAAGTGATCTTCGTATCGGCGATGAACTGACGCTGGTACAATCCCATCATGATCAGCGTTAGGACAATCGCACTGACGTAAATCGTGCTGTTGCCGAAATTGGCCAGAAAAGTATTGATGCCGATTTCGATATCGAGATAACTGATCGAATATCCAGCGGCAATGGACAAATACAAGATCAGGATATCGAATATCCCCAACACCAGAACGGGTGTCGCTATGTGTAGCCGAAATATACTGATCATGAACTGGCTAACGCATCATTTAGTGAAAAGTTATACAGGTAATACAATGTTTCGCCCCGTTATCAGATGATTATATCAGCCGCCATGAACCCCGGCATAGCAGCAATATGCGGCATTCGAAGCCAGTAACGAGACATTGAAGGATCAATCCACCGCCACCAGCGGTTTCCTGCCGCTCTCCAGCATCCATGCTGTCAGCATCGGCGCCGGAAGTTCCGTATGGCCACAGTCGGGACATTCAATGGAAACGCCCAGACGCGCCGCCAGGAAAAAGGTGCCGCAGTCGCAACCGACAATGCAGCCCTCGTGCAATTTGCCATCGATAGTCAATTTTCCATCCCTTTATCCCGCCGTCGCGGCGCGTACGAAGCAATGTTCCTGTTTATCCGGAGTTTCACCGATCTTATCATCATCCAATTGGGTGACGTGCCTGTCGCGGTCAAAAAAATATCGGGTCAACCTTTTGGACCGGGCCGGCAGGCGGGACATGAACCGCGGCTGATGGTCGCGCCGGACAAGTCATCGTAAGGAAGTTGTTAATATAGAATGTGGTACTTTCATTGGTCTTGGGTTTTTTGACGCGCAACAATGCTTTTTATATGATAGAAGCACGAATACTATTGGAATTCCGCAATATGGAGATGGTTCGGTGAAAAACTTGTTATCTGGTCGATTTTTGGTTCGGATGCTGGTGACAGGCCTGATCCTGACCGGTCTTGGCGCCTGTGCGGATTTTGATGACGCGCCGGTCGCGGCCCCCCAGTCCATCGGGACATCTCCAGGCTATCTTGTCGGGCCCGGCGATCAACTTCAGATTTTCGTCTGGCGAAATCCGGAACTGTCGACGACGATCCCGGTCCGCCCCGACGGCAGAATCTCCATGCCCCTGATCGAAGATCTGCAGGCGGCCAATAAAACCCCGACGGAACTCGCCCGCGATGTCGAGAAGGTGCTGTCGGAATTTGTCCAGAACCCTGTCGTGACCGTCATCGTGACCGGGTTCATCGGGCCGTTCGACCAGCAGGTTCGTGTTGTCGGCGAAGCATCCGCGCCGCGGGCGATCCCCTATAGCGAGAAAATGACTGTCCTCGACGTCATGATTGCTGTCGGCGGGTTGACCGAGTTCGCGGCCGGAAACCGCGCTGTTATCATTCGCGCCGCCGGCGACAAGAAGAATTCCTATCGCGTCCGGCTGGACGACTTGCTGAAAGACGGCGATGTAACGGCAAATGTGGACGTTCTTCCGGGGGATGTCCTCATCATCCCGCAAAGCTGGTTCTAGTCATGCGGCGCGCCGGTTAAACCGCGCACAGGGCAGGCTTCGCGAGGAGCCCGCCTCGGAGGCTATTGCCTGACGAATAGCGTATGCCCGGCGTACGACGAATTGGCGGGGCGCACTGGAATAGAGTATCGATCGTCGCCGGGAAGGCCAGTTGGATCACTTGGTTTTAATGTATTAATTCTTCTGAAGAGAGAACCTGGGCCGAAACCACTTGAAACGCTGGCGGTATGTTATACTTGACCATGCCAATCACCCATATGGACGATGCAGTGCGCTGGTTTTATTCCCCATATAGCCAACCGGATCATCTTGAACGGAACAGGGCGCATTCGTGCCAGTGGAGAAATTTCGGTTGATCGGCCATGCATGACGTATTCAATGAATTCCTGGCCCACCTGGTCGCCGTTTGGCGGCGGCGCTGGTATGCGCTTGCGCTGGCATGGCTCATCTGCTTTGTCGGCTGGGGCGTCGTTGCGGTATTGCCTGACAAGTACGAGTCCGAGGCGCGCGTCTATATCGACACCTCATCCCTTCTCGGCCCGCTGCTAAAGGGGATTACGGTAGAGAGCGATGTCGACAAGGAAGTTGCCATTATGCAGCGCACGCTACTGAGCCGGCCCAATTTGGCCGAAGTGGCGCGCGCCACCGACCTCGATCTCGAAGCCACAACACCGATTGAAATCGAAAACATGCTGGGGCGACTGAAAGACAACGCCAGCATTACGGCGCAGGGCCGAAACCTGTTCACTGTCAGTTACACGGACAAGGACCCCGTCCTGGCGAAATCCGTGGTGCAGGCCCTGCTGACCATTTTCGTCGAAACGAATCTGGGACGGAACAGGCAGGATATGGAAAACGCCCGTTCGTTCATCGAAGCACAACTCGAGACCTACCAGCAGCAGATAAGGGATGCAGAGCGGCGGATTGCCGATTTCAGATCCAAGCATGCGAACGTCATCCAGGCGGGCAGTTTCGTCGCGCAACTGAATGCGGCGCGCGACAAGGCACAAGCCGCGAAGCTGGAATATGAAGATGCGGTCCTGGCGCGGGACCAGTTGAAGGCGCAACTGGAGCGCACGCCGCAGTTTCTCAAACTGGAAACGGCGCCTCAGGTCGTGATGACGGGCCAGCAATCTTCGCCCAGCCAGGTCCGGCTTGAAAAACTGCAGGAGAACCTCGACCAGTTGCGACTGCAATACACCGAGAACCATCCAGATGTAATCTCGCTGGTCCGCAGCATCGAAAACCTGCGCAAGTCGATGGAAAAGGAGGCTGACGACGCGCCGGAAGCCGAAAAAGCGAGCGCAACGGTCGCAAAATCTGAAATTCCCAATGCTCTCTATCAGCAGCTGGAGATGAAGCTGAGCGAAATCGAGCCCAAATTTGTGGTCCTCCGCCGCAACTTGGCTAGCGCGGAAGCAGAAGTGCGCCGACTGGACGAATTACGCCTGACCGCGCCGGAAATTGAAACGCAATTGAAGGACCTGGAACGCGACTATGCGATCATAAAGGGGAAATACGACGAGTTCCTGTCGCGCCGCGAAGCCGCAAAGATTTCCCAGGCCGCGGAAGCGACAACGGATGCGATCCAGTTCCGCATCATTTCACCGCCACAGGTCCCGATACGTCCTTCTGCGCCGAAACGGGAACTGCTTATTGCCGCCGTGATGCTTGTCGCACTGGGCGGCGGCGCCGGATTTGCGTTTCTGCTGGGGCAAATTGACGGCACGATCGGCGCCGGACGCAGTCTTTCTGAAACATTCGGTATTGCTGTCATCGGCACGGTGTCGCTGATCGTCAGTACGAAGGATAAATTCCGCCATGCCCTCAGCAATGTGGGATTCGGCATCGCGCTGGGATCACTGGTGGCGTTGTGCATCGCCATGGTGATTTTTGCGCCTGAATTGACAAAATTGCCACAGTTGCTGCAACAGCAGCAATTGCCCTCACAATTGGCCTGGATCAGGGACATTGTTATTTCCTTCGCAAACATGCCATTTCTGAAAGAGCTTTGAGATGGCGGATGATAGCGACAGGCTGGACCTGATCCAGCGGTTGGCAGATAAACAGAACGCCGGCGACAAGAAATCCCTGGCGGAGCGGGCTGCTGAAAAGCTGGCGGCAACGCGCGTCAAGCCAGCGGCCATGACCGTTGCCGACGCTGCTTCCGATAGCCGTAGCCGACCGCAGCCGTCCGGCGATTCCCAACCGAAGAATAAGGTTCCGGACAATGCCGACCGGGAAACCTTCCGATTCAATCTGGATTACGACCAGCTGAGGCGTTCGGGTTACATCACCCCTGACCAGCAGCAAAGTCATCTGGCGGAGGAGTTTCGGGCCATCAAGCGTCCCCTGCTGCTCAAAGCGTTCGGTAACGACAAGCGCAAGGTCGAGCGCGGCAATGTTGTCATGATCACCAGCGCGCAACCCGGCGAAGGCAAAACCTTTTCGTCGATCAATCTTGCCATGAGTATCGCTTCGGAACGGGATCTGCACGTTCTGCTAATCGATACCGATGTGTATCGCCACAGGCTGGAAGAGGAATTGGGTATCGGGGACCGCAAGGGCCTGGTCGACCTGCTGATCGATGACAAGCTTGAATTGACGGACCTTTTCGTCCGCACCAATATTCCCAACCTGACAATATTACCGGTCGGCACGAAGCATCCGCAGGCTCCGGAACTCATGGCCAGCCAGAAAATGGCGTCGCTCATGGACGATATCGCCGCGCGATACCCCGACCGGGTCATTATCATCGACTCGCCGCCCGTTCTGGCCAGCAGCGAAGCCAGCGTTCTGGCGCTGCTCGTCGGCCAGATTGTGCTCGTCGTCGAAGCCAACAGAACAAAAAAGGCCAACGTGGAGCGTTCGTTGAAGCTTATTAGTAACTGTGAAAACATCTATTTTGTGATAAACAAGACAGGCGCCGACTCTACGATCTCGGCCTATCGCACATATTCTTACTACGACGAATACCGAACATAGATGTAGTTTTACTTTCGGGAACGAAGAAATACGGATGATTGTATTGCGACATAGCCATCCCGCAGCGTGGAAAATCCCGCGCGCTGTCTGCGTTTCCGCCCTGTTCGTCGGCGCGGTGAATATGCCGGCCGCCGGCGCCGAGTGGACGATCACGCCGCAGGTCGCCGTGGAGCAAAGCGTTACCGACAATGCCCGGTCCACCAGCACCGACGAGAAAGCCGACTTGATCTCCACGGCAAGTGCAGGCATCAGCGTTGACGGTATCGGCCGCCACCTTCAGCTTAGTTTCGATTATTCGATTTCCCAGGACAAGTTCTGGGATAACAGCGACCTGGATGGATTTCGGCAATCCATGCTGGGAGCCGGCAGAATGTCCGTGTACGAGGACTATGTTTTTCTGGACACCAGGGCATCCCTCAGCCAGCAGTCGTTGCAACGCAATGGCGGCGAGGCGGCGACAGACCGCACGATCGGGACCAACGATCAGACGACAATATTGAACTATTCGATTACGCCGAATTACGCATACCGTTACGGCAACTGGGCCGAATCGGATGTTCGTATTTCCTACAACCAGATCCAGTTTCTGGAATCAGACGTCGGCAGCGCCGCGGTGCAACCGGAGGATTCACGTACTATTTCCTTCGAGACCCTTGTGCGCAGCGGCCCCAACTTCAGCAGGAATGCGTGGCAGCTGATTGGCAACACCAATTTTACCGACGATAACAGCGACCGCGACCTGCTGGAGTTTTCCAATGAGTACGCCTGGACGCGCCACTTTTCATTGCTTGGCCGTGTCGGGCGCGAAGTTATCGAAAACGCCGGAATAAACGCGGATGACAGTGCAACAATTTTCTGGCGCGGCGGCGCAAGGCTGACCCCGGGGCCCCGCTCCTCGATTCGTGTGGAGTACGGCAGACGCTTCGACGAACCCGTGTTTTCCGGCGATGCCATTTACCGGTTCAGTTCCCGGACCACTGTTCTCGCGACCTATGAGGTCACCGTGCAGACCGACCGGGAGCGCCTGACGCAAAACCTGAACAATCTGGTCCTCAATAACGAAAATGTGCTGGTCGATCCCATTACGGGACTGCCCGGATCGCCGAACAGTTCCGAATTCGATTTTGAAGAACAGGCGACCAAAGAGGAGAGATTTACCATTGCGCTGAATGGCGCACGCGGCCGCAACACGTTCGGCCTCAATTCATCCGTCGCGACACGAACCGAATTGGCGGCGGATACGGAAGAGACGATTGTGACATTCGGCGGCAATATCAACCGCCGGATATGGCCGGACCTGACGGGCGGTATCGTCACCAGCTACTCCGCGACGACCGAAAGCGACATCGGCGTCGAGGATATGACAGTGAATGGCGGCATGTTCTTACGATATTCGATATTCGAAGACGTAACCGGAACCCTTCAATACAATTTCCTGTATCGTGACAGCGACGTCGATACCAACGACCTTCGGGAAAACGTGATCTCGGTGGGCCTGAGCAAGACGTTCTAGAGCCGATCCATGTATACCGAATTCTACAACCTGACCGGCCAGCCCTTTCAGCTAACGCCGGACCACCGCTTCTTTTTCAACAGCAGCGTCCATAAGCGCGCGCTGGCGCATCTCACCTTCGGCATGAGTCAGGGTGAAGGCTTTATCGTAATCACAGGCGATGTCGGCGCAGGGAAGACAACCCTGATGGGATACCTGATGTCCACGCTGGACCGCGAAAAATATATTTCGGCCACCGTCGTGACGACGCAGCTCGCGGCCGACGACATGCTGCGCATGGTCGCGTCGGCCTTCGACCTGGAACAGGAAAATGCCGACAAGGCGACACTGTTGCGACGGATTGAATCGTTCTGCCGCAGCCAGCACGACGACGGCAGGAACTGCCTCCTGCTGGTCGATGAAGTGCAGAACCTGACGTTTCAGGCGCTGGAAGAACTTCGCATGCTGTCGAATTTTCAGCACAATGGGGTGGCCCTGTTGCAGAGTATCCTTCTGGGACAGCCGCAGTTCCGTCGGACGCTCGCCAGCAACAACCTGGATCAGCTTCGCCAGCGCGTCATCGCATCCTATCATCTGGGTCCGATCAGCGCCCAGGAAACCCGCGATTATATCCGGCACCGCCTGAACGCCGTTGGCTGGAAAAACGATCCTGTCATCACCGAAGACGCTTTTTCGGAGATATACCGCGAGACCGGCGGCGTTCCCCGCCGGATAAATGTCCTGTGCTCGCGTGTCCTGCTTTATGGGTTTCTGGACGAAAAGCACGAGCTGGACGGCGTTGCGGTGAGCCAGGTCGCCACGGATCTGCAACGGGAAACCGAGCAGGTTCTCGAAACCGGCGAAGCGGAGCCGGTACAGGGCCTTGCCCCTACGGCAGCGCCCGTCCCCGCGCCGCCGCGCCGCGAGGAGCCGCCTGCGCCACAACAGCCAGTCGCCACACCTGTTGCGGCAACGCCGGAACCTCCTGCGGACGTCGAATCCGTCGCGACAGACGATTTTGAGGTGAATGACGATACTGACGACGCTGACAATGCTGACTTGGCGGCTCACGACGAAGCGCCGCCGCCACGCGGGACACGTCCGGCGCTGATCCATGAAGATGATCCTGCGCCGGATCCGGTTGAGACGGCGCCGCTCCGCGATCCGGAAAGCGATCCGGTCAACGCGAACGCCGAATCGGAACTGGCGGCGCTTAGAACCCGGCTGGAGAACGCGGAAGCGCTCATGCAACGGCACGAACGCATGCTGCGGTGGACGCAGCTGATGCTGAAACATCATGAACGCATGCTCCGGCGCCGGCTGCAAAAGGCAATGTCGAATGCCTGACCCTGATATCTGCCGGTTTCGGAGGAAACGATGACGACACTTTTGTCGGAAACCGCACAGGATACGCCGCCCGCGACGCGCTTCGTCCCGCAGAACAAGCGCGTTCTTAGGCGCGATGGCAAAATCGTCAATGCCATGTCCGTGGATGTGGAGGACTATTTCCAGGTCCAGGCCTTCGCCGACAGGATTTCCCGGGATTCATGGGATTCCCGGGAGTGCCGGGTGGAAGCCAATACCGACCGGATTCTGGGACTGTTCGGCGACGCCGGGGTCAAGGCAACGTTCTTTACCCTGGGCTGGGTGGCGGAGCGCTATCCCCAGGTCGTCCACCGCATCGTCGAACAGGGGCACGAACTGGCCAGCCACGGCCACGCCCATTTCCGCGCGGACGAGCAATCCCCGCAAGCTTTCCTGGAAGACATATCGCGGACGAAGAAGACCCTGGAAGACACCGGCGGCACCGCCGTTTGCGGTTATCGGGCGGCGACCTTTTCCATCGGCGCAAAGAACCTGTGGAGCTTCGACGTGCTGCGCGAAGCAGGGTACGCGTACAGTTCGAGCGTTAACCCGATCCATCACGATTTGTACGGTATGCCGGACGCGCCGCGTTTTGCCTTCCTTCCGGACGGCGAATCCGGTATCGAGGAATTCCCCATTACGACGTTGCGGGTCGGCAATAAAAACCTGCCCTGCGGCGGCGGCGGGTTTTTTCGCTTGCTGCCCTACGCGGTGTCGCGCTGGGCGATGCGCCGTGTAAACCGGCAGGATGGACAGCCCTGCATTTTCTATTTTCATCCCTGGGAGGTCGACCCTGGCCAGCCCCGCATACCGGGTATTTCGGCAAAAACGCGGTTTCGCCACTATCTGAATCTCGAACGGATGGAGGCGCGCCTCCGGGCGCTGACCAAAGACTTCGCCTGGGACCGGATGGATCGCGTCTTCGGTCTGGGTGGTACGGGACAGCAATGAACTCGATATCCGGCAATCTGACGATCCGGTCCTTCTCAGATGCCGACTCCGCCCGGTGGGACGCCTATGTACTGGCGCATCCTGACGCGACATTTTTCCATCGCGCCGGTTGGCGGACGGTCATAGAGAAAAGCTTCAAACATCGCCCCCTTTACGCGTATGCCGCGCGGGGCGGCGAAATATGCGGCATCCTGCCGCTGGTGCATGTCAAGAGCGCGCTGTTCGGCAATCGGCTGGTATCGACGCCCTTTTGCGTCCAGGGCGGGCCGCTGGCATCCGACGACGCGGCGCGCCAGGCGCTGGACGATTACGCCATCGGCCTGGCGGACGAACTGGCGGTCGATTATCTGGAATTCCGCAGCAAGGCCGTGACCCGCCCCGGCTGGGCCTGCAAGGACGACCTGTATTTCACCTTCCGGCGCGAAATCGATCCGACGCCGGAAGGTAATCTGAAAGCAATCCCGAGGAAGCAGCGCGCGGTTGTACGCAAGGCAATCGATTCCGCGTACCTGCGCGACGAAATCGATGAGGACCCCGACCGGTTCTTCCGCGCGTACGCTACTAGCGTACGAGACCTGGGAACGCCCGTGTTTTCCAAAAATTACTGCCGCAACCTGAAGGAAGCCTTCGGCGACGACTGCGAATACCTGGTCGTCGCGTCGCCGGACGGAAAGCCCGTCAGCGGCGTATTGCAGTTCTATTTCCGCGACGAGGTCCTGCCCTATTACGGCGGCGGAACGGCCGATGCGCGAAGCACGGGCGCCTACGGCTACATGTACTGGCGCTCCGCCTGCCGCGCGGCGGAAAGAGGTATCCGGATTTTTGACTTCGGCCGCAGCAAGAAGGATACCGGCGCCTTTGCCTTCAAGAAGAACTGGGGCTTCGAGCCGACGCCACTGTATTACGAGTATCGCATGAAGCCGGGTACGGAAATGCCCGACGTCAATCCGCTGAATCCGAAATACCGGCTGATGATCGAAACGTGGAAGCGCCTTCCGCTGCCCGTCGCCAATCTGATCGGCCCCCGGCTCTTCGGAAGTCTGGGATAAGCATCAGCGTGCCCATCGTGCAGGATATGCTTTTTCTCAGCCAGCGGCTGCCCTACCCGCCGAACAAGGGCGACAAGATCCGTTCCTTCAACATTTTGAAGCATTTCGCCAGGTCCTATCGCATTCATCTGGGTTGCTTCATCGACGATCCGGCCGATTGGGAGCACGTCCCGGCCTTGCAGCAATATTGCGTCGATACCTGTATTCTGCCGTTAAACAAGACCATGGCGAAGGTGCGTTCATTACAGGCCTTTCTGACCGGCGACCCCCTGAATCTGCCTTATTTTCATAGCGCGGCGCTGGGACGGTGGACGGATAAAGTGCTTGCGGACGTCAAGCCGAGAGCCGCATTCGCGTTTTCGTCCCAGATGGCGCAATTCCTCCTCAACGCGCGGCCCCGGCCGGAACGGATCGTCATCGACTATTGCGACGTCGATTCGGACAAATGGCGGCAATACGCGGCCTCCTGCAACTGGCCGATGAACTGGGTCTATAACCGTGAGGGGCGGACGCTGCTGGAATACGACCGGATGGTCGCCCGCGCCATTGACGCGGGGACCTTTGTCGCGGATCAGGAAGTGTCGCTGTTTAACAGTCTTTCCCCGGATACCGCCGCGAAAATCCACGCCGTGGGCAATGGAATCGACACGCAATATTTCGCACCCGACGACGACTACCCGGACCCGTACGGCGCCGGCGGCCCCGTACTGATCTTCACCGGCGCCATGGACTATTGGCCCAATATCGACGCCGTCACCTGGTTTGCGTCAGACATATTCCCGGCTGTTCGTGCGGCCATCGACGGGGCGCGGTTCTATATTGTCGGGTCCAATCCATCCGGCGATGTCGAAAAACTGACGCAGCGGGAAGGTGTTTTCGTCACCGGCCGCGTTCCCGACATGCGGCCCTATTTGCGGCATGCGCACGCCGCAGTGACGCCGATGCGCATCGCCCGCGGCGTCCAGAACAAGGTGCTGGAGGCAATGGCCATGGCCAAACCGACCGTCACGACGCCAAGCGCATTGGCGGGCATTGACGCCATACCGGATCGCGAGATCATTGTCGCCGAAGGTGCAGAGGATTTCATACTAAAAACGATCTTCGCTTTGCAGGATACGGCATCCGCAACCGTTGGCAACAACGGGCGCGCATTCGTCCTTCGGGAGTGCAGCTGGGAGACGCGGCTGGCCGGATACGATTCCCTGTTCCGGCAGTGCGGAAAGGATTTGGCTGCCGGTTAAGCCGCGGCGTCCGTCGTCCGACGTTCCCAGGCATAAGCGGATGAAATGATCTCCTCCAGGTCGTCATGTTGCGGCGTCCAGTTCAGTGTTTCCCGGATCCGCTTCGATTCGGCATAGATTTCACCGATATCGCCGGGACGGCGAGGCCCCATCTCGACCGGAAAGTCCCTGCCGCTGACCTTGCGCAGTACGTCCAGCACCTGCTTCACCGAATAGCCGCTGCCATAACCGCAATTCATGATGTTGCTGTCACCGCCCGCGGCGAGATGGTCGAGCGCCGCAACATGCGCCCGCGCCAGATCGGTCACATGAATAAAATCCCGCACGCCCGTCCCGTCCGGCGTGTCATAATCGTTCCCGAACACGGTAATCCGGTCCCGTGTCCCGCATGCCGCCTCGCAGGCGGCCTTGATCAGATGAGTCGCATTCGGTGTGCTTTGCCCGCTGCGCCCATCGGGATCGGCGCCTGCTACGTTAAAGTAACGTAGAGCAATATATCGAAGATCCGTGGCCGTGGAGACATCGTGCAGCATGGTTTCGGTCATGAGCTTGGATTTGCCATACGGCGATACGGGATCGAGCGGCGCCGTTTCATCGATCGGCAATCGATCCGGGTTGCCGTAAACGGCCGCCGTCGACGAAAAAATGAACCGGTTTACCCCGGCATCGACCACCGCTTCCAGAAGGCCGCGGCTGGCGCTGGTATTGTTCCGATAATATTTCAGGGGATCCGCCACGGATTCCGGTACGACCGTCGATCCGGCAAAATGCATTACCGCCGAACATTCATGGTCGCGCAAAACACGCCCCATCGTCGCCATATCGCTGACATCGGCCTCGATGAATGTCGCCGCATCCGGCACCAGTTCCCGCCGCCCGGTTACTAGGTTGTCGACGACGACAATCCGCCGGCTTGTCTCCAGCAGCGCGAGGCCGACATGGCTGCCGATATAGCCTGCCCCGCCCGTAACCAACACGCATTCATCCGTCATACTGTTTCCAAACTGAAGATCTGTTTTCGATGTCCCGCACTGCCTTCGATTGGCGGCATGCTTATTTTCCGACCAGTTTTACATAAAGGGCACGTGCGTCTTCGATGCTGGCGAACTGTTTTCCGGTATCGAGGATATCCTTGAGCAGTTTCAACGCATCCGTATTCTTGCTCGATTGCGCCAGTGCCGCCGCATAGTGATACCCGATTTCCAGCTGGTTCGGCGCCATTTCATTCGCTTCCTTGAGGTATCTGAGTCCCTCTTCCACATCGCCCTTGCCGACGAGAAGCCAGCCCAGCGTATCGGCAACTGCCGGCGACTTGGGCGCGAGCTTTTGCGCCCTTCTGGCATATTCCAATGCGCGAGGATCCGACGTTTCGCCATAAAGCCATGCCAGGTCATTCAGGAGTACGGCGTTTTCCGGAAACGCTTTCAGCAGCGTTTCATTTTCCCGGATAGCGCCCGGATAATCATTGTTCTGAATCAACGCGCTCGCATAGACAAAGCGAATGGTCGAATCATCCGGATTCCTGGCAAGCCATTCCTGCAGGAGCTGGCGCCCTTCGGCGCCCTTCCCGGCACGGGACAGGTTTTGATACAGCCGAGACAATATCTGGCCGGAGGGTTCCCGCACCTGCGCCTTCTTGTAGGCTTCACTCGCCGCAGCGAAATCGCCTTTCCGGGCCAGGACACTTCCCTCCAGGGCATGGCCAAAGCCGGCATCCGGATTTTCCCGGATCATTTCCCGCGTGCGGCCCAGCGCCGCATCCGGCCCATTTTTCCGCAGAATGACGCCAATAAGCTCCTGGCGCGCCTCGTGGTAAGCCGGATTTAGCGCTATTGCTTTCTCAAATGCGGATATGGCATCGCCAAGCTCCTCCGACGCGGCGAGCAACCTGCCAAACCGGAATTGGGCGAGCGGAGAATTCGGCGCAAGGCTGACCAGTTGCCGGTAGGTCGCGACCGCATTCGGGATCTGGCCGGCATCGAATTGCGCCTGCGCCAGCGCATCGAGCGCATCGACGTTCTTGCCGTCAATCTGGACCAGTTCCCGGGCCGCGCTCAACGCACGCTGCCCTTCCTTCTGACGCAGATAGGCATTGACCAACGCCACTCTTGGTTGCGCGGCATTCGGATTCGCCTCAATGGCTTTTTCCAGCCAATCGATTCCCTTTGCGTTGTCGTTTTCGGAAAAGGCGATTTGCGACAGACGCATCATCGCCTGGATGTTTTTCGTGTCGGTGGTCAGGATTTTCTCGTAACGCGCTTTAGCCGATTCGATATCGCCATTGCTGCGTTCCAGCGCCGCCAGGTTCATAGCCGCCGGCGAAAACTCCGGCTGGATTGCCAGCGCCTGCTCGAAATGCCGGCGTGCGTTTGGCACATCCTTTTTATAGATGTAGATCGTGCCCAGAAAATTCTCCGGAATCGGACTGTCAGGCATGCGCTCCTTCAATACAGTCGCGGCCGACAGCGCCTTGTCGAATTCTCTCTGCCGCAGATGAGTCAGCACCAGCAACAGACTGGCCCGTGTTTCGTCCGGATCGCCTTCCACGATTGATTCGAAATCCCTGACCGCCGCATCGCTGTCGCCGCTGTTCAGGCGGCTCAGCGCCAGCCGCGCCCGGGTCGTGGAATCATCCGGCTGAAGTTCGACGATTCTTTCGAAGACTGTCGTGGCCTCGGCGTTCCGGCGTGCCGCGGCATAGGCCGAACCCAGCAGCGCCAACAGGCGGGCATCATCCGGGTTGGCCCGGCTCATCGGTTCCAGAATCTCGATTGCACGGGCCGGATCCTGTTTCCGCAGGAAGATGGCCGCGAGAAGGCGCTGGCCCCGCGAGCTTCCCGGCACCCTGGCCAGATACCCCTGGACAGCCGTTTGCGCCTGCTCGATACGACCCTGGGCTAGATCAAGCGATGCCTGGAGATACAATGCCGGCGGATACTCGGCCAGCGCCGCCATCACCGGCTGAAGCGCATCCGTCGCCGCCTGGTATTTTTTCTCGCCTGCCAGAAGTGTAGCGTCGAGATACTGGCCGATGGGATTGTTCGGCGCCTTGTCGAGGACCAGATTGACATCCTCGCGGGCGCGGGCGAGGTCCTTGCTGGCAATATAGGCGCCGGCACGCGCCAAGTGCGCCGGAATATTGTTTTCATTCAGGGCAACGGCCTTGCTGAAAACTTCAATCGCGGCGTCATATTCCTGCCGGGCCTGCAGCAATCCGCCCTTGCGGATCAGCGCCATCGAACTGTCCGGATTCAACGCCAGGGCGCGATCGATCTGCTCTTCCGCTTCGTCAAGTTTTCCGCGCGCCTGCAGCACCTGACCGAGGGAAATGCGCACAAGCACCGCTTCAGGCGCTTCCTTGACCGCTAGGTTCAGAGACTCTTCCGCTTTATCCAGCTGTTTCAGGGCCGCATAGGCGCTGCCCCGGACCGCCAGAATGTTGGCCTTTAATTCACCTGTTTTGCCGTCCGGCAGGATTTCGGCGATGATTTCCCGGTTTTTCCCCTGCAGGCTATAGGCCTGCGCCAGCGCAATCCATATCTTGTCTTCTTCCAGGCCGCGATCGAGAGCCGCCTTCAATTCCTTTTCCGCCGACGGTCCTTCGCGGCCACGGATATAGATGATGGCCAGTTCGTACCGCGCCCGCACATTGTCGGGGTCTGCCAGGATGGCATTCTTCAACTGAATTACGGCGGACTTTACGTCCCCCTTTTCCATATAGCCGCGGGCTTCCTCGAAATACTCCGATGACTCCTCGCTGACCGCGGCCCATAACGCGGAATGCGGCATTGGGAACAGTCCGACGGATAGCGCCAAAACGGATAACCACTGCCGAATACCGCGCTTCGCAACAGCGCCGGAAGGCCCGGAACCGGACGAATACAGGCGATGGCGCTCAAATCTATCAGTCATAATCATTTCCGTTTGTTGCAACACCGATCATTTCGCGACACGCACCGATTCAGTTTTCCACTTTCAGGTCATGGTTTTTCATCAGGTCATAAAGTGTCGGACGGCTCACATTGAGGACTTTCGCCGCGGTCGTCAGATTGCCCTGCGCCAGTGAAAGCGCCAGCTTGACAGCCTCATGCTCCGCGGCATCGCGCGCCTCGCGCAGCGTCGGTACCGCCTTTGCTGAATCGCGCACGTCGATATCGATATCTTCCAAACCGATATATTTGCCATCCGCAAGAACCGAGGCCCGCTTTATACGGTTCTCCAGTTCCCGCACATTGCCCGGCCAGTGATAGGCGCTTATCGCCGCGATCGCATCCTTGGTAAAACCGCGGAACGATTTTTTCCGATTGCCGCCAAACTGTTGCAGAAAATAGTTCGCAAGCAACACAGCATCGCCATCACGTTCCCGCAAGGCAGGAATGTGGACACCCACTTCCTCCAGGCGGTAATAAAGATCCTCCCGGAATTCGCCTGTCTTGATCATGCTCTCCAGATCCTGATTCGTGGCCGAGACGACGCGGACATCCAGTTCAATCTGGGACCTGCCGCCGATCCGTTCAATGACCCGTTCCTGCAGGAAGCGCAACAGTTTCGCCTGCAATGGCAATGGCATGTCGCCGATCTCGTCAAGCAGCAGCGTTCCGCCATTCGCCTGTTCGATTTTTCCGATGGTCTGTTTGACCGCGCCGGTGAACGACCCTTTTTCGTGTCCGAAGAGTTCACTTTCCAGAAGGTTCTCGGGGATTGCCGCACAATTTATGGCGATAAAGGGCTTGCCCGCCCGTTCGCTGGCGGCGTGCAGGGCGCGGGCCAGAACTTCCTTGCCCGTGCCGCTTTCCCCCGTCAGCATGACCCGTACATCCGCCGTGGCGACCCGGCGGATTGTTTCGCATACTTTCAGCATTTTCGGGCTCGACGTAATCAACTCATCGAACGGCGACTCCGTTGATTGCGTGCTCAGGCGGCGGTTTTCCTGTTCAAGCTCCTGCAGGCGCAGCGCCCGGTCGATAATCAGTTTCAGGATATCCATATCCACCGGTTTCGGGTAAAAATCATACGCGCCAAGACGCACCGCCTCGACGGCATTTTGCCGCGCCTCGTTCCCCGACGATACAATCACCTTTGTCTCCGGCCGGTCCGACAATATGGATTCGAGGATCGCCAGACCTTCCGTCGCCCCGTTTGGATCGGGCGGGAGTCCAAGATCCAGCACGACAACATTCGGCTTTACGGCCTGCAGCTGTTCCAGCGCCGTAACCCGGTCTTCAGCAACATGCACGTCAAAGTCATCCAGCGCCCAGCGCAGCTGGCTGCGCAGGCCGGGATCGTCCTCGACCAGCAGAAGGCTCGGCGCCTTGACGCCGTTTTCCTGATTCTTCGTCACGCCACACCCAACCCTTCCTTTAGGGGCAACACCACGCGCATAACGGTACCGTGGCCCACCTCGCTGATTACTTCCAGTCGGCCGCCCATTTCCCGAACGAGTTGTCGGGTCTGATAGGCCCCTAAACCAAAACCCGAGGACTTCTGGCTATCGAGCGGCCGGAATAGTCTGTTCTCGATATAGCCAGAATCCATGCCTGGCCCGTCGTCTTCAACCTCGATGAATACTTCCCTGCCATGTACCCGCTGGCGGAGGGCGACAGAGCCGCTCACTCCGGCGGCCTCGATAGCATTTTGGAGCAGATGATCCAGCACGGAGGTCAGCCGCGAATGATCCACCAGAAGCCCGATTGTATCCGGCAAGTCGACGAGCAGATCCGGTTTCTGTTTACACCAGTTGGCCGCGACATCGTGGACGATTTTCATCAGGGGGGCCAAATCGGATGCCGGGCCGTCTTCCGTCATGGTTTTGGATATTGGCTGTTGAACAGTCTTGAACCGTTCAAGCAGATCCTTCATCCGGGTAACGGAATTACCGACCGTCGCAATCATGTCCTTCTGGAATTCCGGATTGTCCCCGAATTTTTCAGCATTCTGAACCAAAAGCGACATCTGGCTGACAACGTTCTTGATGTCATGGATGATAAAAGCCGAGCGTCGGTTGAAATCGTCAAGCCGGCGCGCATCGGATAATTCATTCATCGCCTGTTCTTCCGCGAGATAACTT
Source organism: Alphaproteobacteria bacterium (assembly GCA_040905865.1). Classification (NCBI taxonomy): domain Bacteria; kingdom Pseudomonadati; phylum Pseudomonadota; class Alphaproteobacteria; species Alphaproteobacteria bacterium. Next base: position 5,055 of record JBBDQU010000023.1, on the reverse strand, counting down.
GCTGCCTGGTTTCCGACCGTTCGCAGCAGGTCATAATCTTCCCAACCCAGCTCGCGGCTGGCCCGAGGCCGGCCCAGGACAAGAAAGGCCTGCATCGAATCGCGGTAGATCAGGGGAACGATCAGCCAGACGGATCGGGTTTCCAGCAGCCAGGCAGGTATTTCAACGTCCCCGTACCGTGCCGGATTGCGCCGGTATTCTTCCAGGTCGACGATCCAGTGCGTATCCGAGAGAAATCGGACAAGTGGACTGTCGAGCGATTGCGCGGGCGGACGATCGCCCAGTTGCATTGTGACCGTCGGCAGAAAGGCATTATCGCCGTCCCGCAACACCCAAAGCCCGCCGGAACTGCAATCGACGATGTCGCCGACCGACCTGACGATCCGCTCATGCAGCCCCGCCGGCCCTTCCGTCGATGTAATGGTGCGGATGAAGCGCAGCCATTCTTCGCGGTAATCATACTTGTAGCTGAAGAAATGCTTGCTGATCCAAACCTTGAACTTCGCGCGCATGGCCGCAGACGAAAAGATGATGATCAGGATCAGAACCGTGGTCGCCAGCAACAAGTTCTGGACAACCCGTCCCCATTCTCCGCCTATTTCACGGACATAGAACCCGATCCCCGCCATCCCGATCAGATAGACGCCGCTGCCGATCAGCGCCGTTGTATGGAAAACGGCGGTGCGGGAAATATGGATATCGATATCCCACAGTGCCGCGCGGGATACCGAAATGGCGAGCAGGGGAACGATAATGGCATTCGCAAACCCCCGGACATTGAAGAATTCCTGATCCAGCTGGCCAAAAAGGACCCCGTCCGCATACAGGACAAAGTCGTAAACCAGGATGGTGCCCAGCCCGAAGCAGAAATACTTGATCGCCCAGCGCAACTTCACGCTGCTGTTCCGATACAGGTTTTCAATCGCCAGGAGGCCGATAGCCGCGAGGAAAACATGGCCGCCGCCCACGATAGTCTGCAGGTTGGCCAAAATCGACGGTGGCGGGGGGAATTTTTCAGCAAACGATTCCGCGTAGAGCAGGATCAGGGAAACGCCGACCACCGTCATCACCGCCAGCCGCGCAGTGAGACCGCTTTTCTCAAACCGTCGAATGCCGAGGAGCGTGCCGAGCATCGTCAGCCATAGCAGGTTGCGGAGAATTTCCGCCGCTGCGAGTATTTTGGGAAAGGGGCCGATCCAGGGAACAGCCACTACGACACCGGACCAGATGACGGTAGCGACGCAGCAGGCCAGCAACAGATATTTGTGCGCGCCTCCGGTGCGGCTGAGTCCAACCAGCACGGCGAGAAACAAAAACGCGCCGAAACAGGAAAGGTAGCTCAATAGCTGTATGTTTATGAAGAGACTATAAACCACAATACTATCTGACCAGCAACTGACGACCGATGCAATTCCGGCCCCGGGGAAACAGGTATCTCATCTGGACAATCGCCCGCCTGAGTTGTGTAAATCAGCATGACCCGGAAAAAGCGGTAAACAGGACATTAACACATCACCCGATTGGGTGGCGTCCGGAAATGATCCCCCCGGAAACGGGGTAAAACAGTCTTATTTATTCAGATCAATTCAATACATAGGCTTTCGTGGCGGCGATCCGACGATCGATTTCGGCGACAACGTCAATATAACGCGGATCGGTGACATTGCCGTACCTTCGCGCGAATTCCGCTGAGGACATGTTTTCCGGCAGATCCGTAAATTTCGGGAAAAACAGATCTTCGGCTGGATTCGCCGCGAGTATATTCTGAAGATGCCGTGCCGACGCTTCGGAGCCCGTTGCCATTTCGGCAAACATCAGTCCGGTCCGGTCGGCGCCAAGGTCGACGAAACTGAATCCGCTGCCGCCCTTGTTCGAATCGAGAAGTTCCTTGAACTCCCCGATCGCCATGGCGACGCCTTGGTCCGAAACAACTTTCAATCCCATCGAAACGATGAAATGCAGCAGCAGGTCGTGGCGGTTGTTCAATGTGAGGGTATTGGACTTCGGCCGATGGTTTATCAGGTTTCCGGTCCGGACGGGGCCGGTCAGCCTTTCGAATCGCAAATCGCCAAGATAGATCGCCAGTGCCAGCAATGCCGCCTGATTTTCCGCAACAGGGTCGCCGAATCCTGACCGGTCGCGGACATGGGTGAAATACGAAGACATAAGAACAGCCAGCGACGTCCGGCGACTCCCGCCAAATACCGGCTCCAATTCCACCAGCTTGGTGTAATACAGGCCAATGGTTTCCCGGTCTCCGAGCAGCGCCACATCGTTCCGGACGGTTTCGAGGCGACCGGAGAGCGCGATAAGCCTTTCCTTAAGGTCCGGGAGCGGCAGTATCGCCAGATTTACGGAATCGCTCCGGAACCGGACGGTCTTGACGGATTCCAGGAGGCGCGTTCCCGTATCGTCGCCGAATGCCAGATTGGCGCCGTATTGCAGACCCGTCAGGACCGCCGGGCCAGGCACCCGGATATTTCCCAGCGACGCTTCAGAGAGGCTGACGCCGGACGCGGACGGGTTCAATCCGAATCGCAGATTGATAAAATTTCTGAAAGCATTGCGCGGCAGCCGCAATGTCATCGCAATATCGAGACCGCCGGGCGATACGGTGGCGTCGCCCGCCAGCCATGGCGCGCCCCGATTCATGAGGGCGAACAGCCCATCGATTTCCTTTTCGCCAATGACGAGGTCCGTTTCCGCCGTTGCATTCAGCACCTGGTCAATCGCCCGTTTGGAAAACACCCTGGCGCGCGACGCATCTTCCGGCGTTGCGGCCCGGGCGGATACGACATCCGGCGTATTTTCCGTGACAAGAAGCCCGGCGGCGCTCAATAAAATAACAAAAATAATCGGGATATAAATAAACAACAAACGCAATACTGATTTCATACTGGCCCCGTGGAACTGGTTACCATTATCCCTGAAGTGGCATCTTCAGTTGATGCTATTATCTGTATCATAATCGTTGCTGAAAGGTCTTTATCGGCGGGTTAGAAGCTGCGGTGCTCGTCACCTGTATGGAAGCCGACCGACCGGCGGAATTCGTGACACGCAATTTCGCGGTGATATTATGGGGAAGGCCTGAATTAAGGTTGCCGGAAGGCAATTTCATTAAACGAGGAAACCAGCAGACATGCCAGCAGCAACGCGTATTCAACCTGTCATCCTGTCAGGCGGTTCGGGATCCCGTTTGTGGCCCATGTCGCGCGCCCATTATCCCAAACAGCTTCTGGCCCTGACCGGCGATCGCACGATGCTGCAGGAAACCGCGTTGCGGGTTTCCGACCCGACATATTTCGACCCGCCGCTGGTCATCGCCAATAACGACCATCGGTTCATTGTGGCTGAGCAATTGCAATTGGCGGGAATCGATCCGCTCGCCATCATCCTGGAACCGGTCGGCCGCAGTACCGGCCCCGCCGCGGCAATCGCCGCCCTGGCGCTGCTTGACCGGTCGCCTGACGCCATTATGGCGTTACTGCCATCGGACCACGTTGTTGACGATATCGGCGGTTTCCGGGCGGCGCTGGTCAGCGCGGCCGAAGCGGCGGCGGACGGCGATTTCGTCACCTTCGGGATAACGCCGGATCATCCGGAAACAGGCTATGGCTATATCCGGCGCGGCGCCTCCATGGATGCCGCAAGCGGCCTTGCCAGGGTCGCGGCCTTTGTCGAGAAGCCGAATGCGGTGACGGCGCAGTCCTATCTGGATTCGGGCGAATACTTGTGGAACAGCGGCATGTTCGTGTTTTCCGCAAGAGCTTATATTGACGAACTGGAACGGCTGAACCCCGCCATGACGGATGCCTGCCGCAAGGCCTATGCGGCCAGCTTCGCCGATCTGGATTTCCTGCGGCTGGATCAGGAAACCTTCTCTGCCTGCCCCGCCGATTCCATCGACTACGCGGTCATGGAAAAAACCGACCGGGCGGCGGTCATCCCGGTGAATATCGGCTGGAATGACGTCGGTGGCTGGCCGGCGCTCTGGGACCTTGCCGAAAAGGACGCGGACGGCAATGCGCTGCTGGCGGATACCATGCTGGAAGATACCCGCAACTGCTATTTCCGGGGCGATGACGGACGTCTGATCGCGGCCATCGGACTGGACGACATGATTGTCGTGTCCACGGCCGACGCCGTGATGATCGCGCCGCGCGGCCGCGCCGGCGAAGCCAGGACCTTCGTCGAGCGGCTGAACGCCGCCGGCCGCAGCGAGGCGCAGCACCATAGAAGGGTCTTCCGGCCCTGGGGCGATTACAACGATATCGACGAGGATACACGCTTCCGGGTCAAGCGCATCATCGTGAAACCCGGCGGCATCCTGTCCCTGCAGAAGCACCAGCATCGTTCGGAACACTGGGTCGTGGTCCGGGGAACAGGAACGGTGACGCGGGGCGAGGAGGTCAGCGACCTGCATGAAAACCAGTCGACCTATATCCCCAAGGGGGTCGTCCACCGGCTGGAGAACAAGGGCGCCGAACCGCTGCATCTGATCGAGGTCCAGGTCGGGGATTATGTCGGCGAGGACGATATCGTCCGGCTGGAGGACACTTACGGACGCAACTAGTTGCGGGCCTGTTACCCGAAAAGAGAGAGCCCTGCCTTCAGGGGGGAGGATGAAGGCAGGGCTCTGCGTCATCGGTCTGCCATGGGCAGACCGGCGCATTCGTCGCCCGTCAGCGTGTCAGGGCGCCGGTTTCCAGGGGGGAGATCTTCGTCGTGAAAAGGCGGCGGACGGCCCGTCCCAGCCAGGTGAAGACGTGGCCGACGGCGTTGGCGCGTTCCTCGCGCGCATTTCTTAGCGCGGCGTTGATCTGGGCCTCTGACGGTACAGGTATATGATTGAGTCTGTGATGTGTCATTTTCTGGTCCTCATCGTGTATTGCTGCGTTGCAATATACATGGACCTGATTTCGCCCGGGGACCACCGAAGAATACACAGGGCAGCCATGCTGAAAAATCATGAATATCATGGATTTATAGCAGATCAGCTTTAGGGCCTGTTGAGATTCAGGATTCCCCTGCGGGAGAAATTGTGATTCAAGCTCC
>JBBDQU010000022.1 GCA_040905865.1 Alphaproteobacteria bacterium | reverse complement strand
CATAAGAATCCTGTTCGTCCCTCAGCGCATTAACAATTTATGATTCAGCCCTGGACATTACGACTGATTCCCGCTAAAATAGATCATGATTTGCCGGAGTCGACCCTGACGATTCAACCGCCGCCTGACTCTGACCCATCGCGTTAAACGCGCACCTTTAACGCCGGCGGACCGCTTCGGCATCGTCGATGATCGTCATGATCCGGGCGACGTCGCTGACCACGGCGGCGGTAATGTCATAGGCCAAAGCGCCCCATTTGGCGTCGAGTTCGCCGTGGCGCACCTGATTGGACTGCTTCAGTTCCCCGATTTCCACGCCGTCGGGGTCCCGAAGCGTCCAGACAAGTGAAAGTGAATCCCTGCCGTCCGCCGCCGGCGTCACCCTGACGACGCCGTAAATCAGGATGGCCGCCTCTTCCGGATTCGCGGTTACGGGCAGACCGGTGCGCCGTAACATGGCTTCAAACGCCGTCTTCAGCGCCTCGTTACCATCGCCGGGCGCCCCGTTGACGGACACCACGGCAAATCGGGATCGTTGTTTTTCGGGGATATCCCGGACGGACATCGCGGGACCGCGCAGCGATTCGGCGATTGCCGCCGCTGTCGCGTCCGCGATGCGCTCGAGATCCGCCACCCTGCCCGCCTGCCACGCGGCCTGAGTTACCGGGTGGCGGGTCGAAAAGGCTGTCACGCTTGCGCCGGATTCGTCCGTCAGGTTCCAGTCGATCAGCAGGTCGCCCGCAGGCCCGGGCGAGGCCGCCAGTCCTTCCAGCAGGGACCCGTTTTTCAGGGCGCCCCCGGTCGTCGCCGGAATCCCCCTGCGCACCAGCGCCGCCGCCAGGATTTCCGTCAGCGGTCCGGACGCGGCGGCGGGCGCGCCTTCGATCGGAACGACGACGACGCCGGCACTGTCCTGGATAGCCTCGAACGGGCTTTCCACGCCATTACCCTCCTTGAACGGCCGCGGCAGCGGACCACAGCCCGCCATCGCAAGCAGCAGGAAGCCCACGAGAATGCGTCGGGGATCAAAAAAGCGCACAGCTCGCCACGAGCAGCACGAGGGTCAAGGCCAGCATCTGTATCAAATATGGCATGATGATTGGGGCGCTCCTAAGGATTCAGCGCGATGGCCGAAAGACCCCGGCCATAATCCGGTTCGCCGCGATGTGTCGCGCGCCGGTAGCTGAAGAACCGCTCCGGATCGGCACAGGTATCCACCGCCAGAACGTCGACGGTGCCGAGCCCCTGTGCGACGAGCACGGATTCGATAAAGCCCGGCAGGTCGAACATGTAGTGTCCCGCGCGCGCGGATGCCCCGAAAAACCGCGCATTGTCCGAATTCCCGGCCAGGAACGGCGCCGGAAATTCCGGCCCGACCTCATAGGACGCCTGAGCAATCGTCGGGCCCACCGCCGCCGCGATGGCGTCGCGGCGGGCGCCCAGGCCTTCCATCGCCGCAATCGTGGCCTGCAACACGCCGGTGACGGCGCCTTTCCAGCCCGCATGCGCCGCGCCGATCACGCCCGCTTCCGCATCGGCGAACAGGACCGGCGCGCAATCCGCCGTCAGGATGCCAAGCGCGATTCCCGGCCGGTCGGTCACCATCGCGTCGCATTTCGGCGCATCGCCCGGGCGCCAGGCATCGACGACATGGGCGACGTTTCGCCCATGCACCTGATGGACCGTATTCAGCGCCGGCAGTTCCAGGGTTTCCGCGATCCGCCGCCGGTTTTCCGTCACCGCGACCGCGTCGTCATCGGAGCCGTACCCGGTATTGAGCGAACCGTAGATCCCGGTACTGACCCCGCCCCGACGGGTGAAAAATCCGTGCCGCAGCCGCTTCGGGTCCCGTAACGCGGGCGACGTGAGGAAAGTTACGGAGTCGGTCATGAACAATCAGCCTTCGAAGCCGGGAGGGACGGGCATGCCCTGCTGCGTCAGGGCCAATACCTTGAACAAAATGCCCATTTCCGCCGGATCGATCAAGCGCGTCAAGCCGGACCGGATCGCCGACTGCTGTTCGGGCGTTGCCTTCGCCATCAGCTGTTCGGCCCGCAACTCCACGCCCAGCGCCTGCAGGAACACTCCCTGCCCGCACGGGCCAAAATGCCGCACCGAATCACCCGCCGCGCGGCCCAGCGCGGCGAAATCCACATGTACGGTCAGATCCGCCGCACCGGGATCGGCCAGCACGTCATGCGGCCTGTGCGCCCTGACCGCCTGCAGCGTATCGCCGGGGGCACTGTCGACATACCCGTAGTCGACGATCAGCGCGGCGCCGCCCGCCGCCGAAATCCGGGCGGCGATGGCGGCGGCGGTGGACAGGGCCGCCGGCTGGATCTCCGCAATCGCGCCTTCCGGCGCGCCGTTCCGCACATCGGGATGGAGCAATACCTCGGCAGGCACACCCGGTGCGGACAGGACGAATACCAGCCCGTCCGTACCGTTGCCGACCAGCCTTTCGCGCCAGCCCGCCGATGTGCGCTGCAATTGGCGCACCGGCAGCGCATCGAAAAATTCGTTGGCGACCAACAGTACCGGACCGTCCGGGACCTCGTCGAAACGGTCGTGCCAGTGGATATGTCGTCCGGTCAGCGTCGTGCGCTGTGCTTCCCGCAACACCGGGCTGGTTTCCACGAGATGGACCTGCGCCGCCCGGACAAAATCCGGCGCCACCGTCGCGGCGCGCAACGCATCCGCCATCAGGGTGCCGCGCCCCGGGCCCAGTTCGACCAGCCGGAACCGGTCAGGCGCACCCATCTCCCGCCAGACCGCGACCCACCACAACCCGATCATTTCACCGAAAACCTGACTGATTTCCGGTGCTGTAATGAAGTCGCCCGCACGACCGAACGGGTCGCGGGTGGTGTAGTATCCCAGTTCCGGATGGCCCAGCGCCAGCGCCATGTATTCCGAGATACTGATCGGGCCGGACGACGCGATCCGCCGCGCGATCAGGCGCGCCAGGCGGTTCAAGCGTCAACCGGGGGCCGTCGCATGCCGCGAACGGCCAGGAACAGGCCAAACGCCACCATCGGCACCGACAGCCACTGTCCCCAGGTCGACCCGAAAGCCAGCAATCCGATGAATTCGTCCGGCTCCCGGACGGTCTCCACCAGCATGCGGGACAAGCCGTAGCCGATCAAAAAGACGCCGCTGGCCAGACCGACGCGCCGCCTTGCCTGCATCGGAATAACCAGCACGGCCAGGACGATGAACAGCAGCAGCCCTTCAAGCGCCGCTTCGTAAAGCTGGCTGGGGTGGCGTGGCACGTTGCCGGCATGCGGAAAAATCACACCGAAAGGTCCATCGGTCGGCCGGCCCCACAACTCGCCATTGATGAAATTCGCAATCCGCCCCAGGAACAGCCCGATCGGCGCGGCTGCCGCGAGGATATCCGCCAGCGCAAAGAACGCGATGCCGCGATGCCGCGCAAACAGGATCGCCGCCAGGATAACGCCGGCCAGGCCGCCATGGAACGACATTCCCCCGTTCCACATTTGCGGAATTTCCAGCAGGTTTTCCAGGTAATAGACGGGCTTGTAGAAAATGACATAGCCGAGCCGCCCGCCGAGGATGACGCCAAGCGTCGCCCAGATCAGAAAATCGTCGATCTGTTTCGGGGTGAGCAGGTCGGGCAGCCGCTTCGCCAGCCACATCCCGTAGCGCCATGCCCCCATCAGACCCCCGATATAGGCCAGCGCGTACCAGCGTATGGCCAACGGGCCGATCGAGAACGCAATCGGGTCGAAACCGGGAAATTCATACGGCCCCATCGGCGTTACCTGTGCGGATCGTTGGTTTCGAGGAAGTCCCGAACATAGCGCCGCACCCCTTCTTCCAGCCGTGTCGGCGGCAGCGTATAGCCGGCGGTCCGGATACGCTCCATCCGCGCCTGGGTGTGGTACTGGTAGTGCGGGCGGATATGTTCCGGCGTGTCGATAAATTCGATCACGGGATCCTGCCCCAGCGCCGCGAAACAGGCACGGGCCAGATCGGCAAAGCTGCGCGCGCCGCCGGTCCCACAGTTGAACAGGCCATTGATGGACGGATTGTCGTTCAGCCACAACATCATATCGACGCAGTCGCCGACCCAGACGAAATCGCGTTCCTGCCCGCCATCGGGATAAGCCGGATTGTGCGACCGGAACAGCCGCGCCCTGCCGGATTCCCGGATCTGGCGATGCAACTGCGCCACAAGGCTTTGCTGCCCGCCTTTATGGTGTTCGTTCGGACCGTATACATTGAAGAATTTCATTCCCGCCCATTGCGGCGGCGCGATCCTGGCCTGCGCCAGCATCACCGCATCCATGTCGAAGATATGCTTGGACCAGCCATACAGGTTGAGCGGCTTCAGCCGCATCAGGGCGGCGGGATCATTGTCGTCGTCGAAGCCGGATTCGCCGCCGCCATAGGTCGCCGCGGAGGACGCATAGATCAGCCGCACGCCGTGCTTCGCGCACCAGCGCCACAGCATGAGAGAAAGGTCCAGGTTGTTGTCGAGCACGATATCGGGATCGCGTTCCACCGTGGAAGACGATGCGCCCATGTGGAAAATCACGTCGAGACCGCCCGCATTTTCCGCAAGCCAGTCCGCAAGGCGTTCGGGCGGCACAACCCCGGCCACCGCATGTTTTCCGATATTGCGCGACTTTGCCGGCATATTGAGCCAGTCGCATACGTAAACCGGCGCGGACGCCCGTTCGCTCAGCGCGGCGACGAGGTTCGAACCGATAAACCCCGCACCGCCGGTCACCAGGATCATCGTCAGCTCCGGTCATCGATACGAGGCTTCTTATAGGCGAGTGTGTCGCAGTGCGGCAAGACGGGTTGCGCAGACGGCGTGCCGCGGCCATATACTTATGCAGGATCTATACGATAGATCAGATTCACACGGCTAACGGACGATGATCTGATCGTGGAAATGCGAGGATATCATGCAGGCGGAAAACCGTTTTCTCGACGATCTGGCGCGTGTCGCCAATGGCGCTATCGGCGCCCTGTCCGGTGTCCGCACCGAAATCGAAGCGATGGTGAAACAGCGGGTCGAACGACTGCTGGCCGACATGGATCTGGTCACACGCGACGAATTCGATGCCGTGAAGGCCGTTGCCGCAAAAGCGCGCAGCGAACAGGAGACTCTGGAATCCCGTGTCGCGGCGCTGGAATCCGCATTGAGCAAGACGAAAGCGAAGCCCGCGACACGTCGCAAGCGCGCCGCATCGGCCGCCAAATCGAAGCCCGCGTAACGTCTGGCGGCGTCTCGCTCATTTTTCTCGCTTTTCCGCCTAAATCCGCTTGCTTGTGTTGATTCGCATATGGCACTCTAGGTCTAGTGGTCGTGTGGCGAAGTGAACTACTAAATATCGGAAACGGAAGGTTTCGGTTCCGATCGTCGCAGTGCCGCAAAAGGGGTCCCCAGGGGCCGTGCAACGCGAACGCTAAAGGTAGGCGAATGGCATTGATGCACGCCGAGTTACAGGACACACCCAATAATCCGATCGATCTGATGGAAGAACTCGTCCGCGAGAATCAGTGGATGTGCGACAGGGCCAGCGAGGAAGAACTGCTGGTCGAACTGACAGGCCGTTGGTGTGATTACCGCATGTTCTTCGTTTGGCGCGAACAGGTAAAGGCGCTGTATTTCACCTGCTCGCTGGATATGAAGGTCGTGCCGGAAAAACGGCGCGCGATCAACGATCTGTTGTCACTGGTCAATGAGCGCATGTGGTTCGGCCATTTCGAGCTGTGCTCCGAAGCGGGTACGCCGATGTTCCGTCACACCATGCTGACGCGCGGCTGGGACGGCGCCAGCGCCGAACAACTGGAAGACCTTGTCGACATCGCGGTATGCGAATGCGAACGTTTCTATCCGGCCTTTCAATACGTTCTCTGGGCGGGGTATTCGGCGGCGCAGGCCGTCGAAGCGACCATGCTGGACACTGTCGGCGAAGCCTGAGCGACGAGAGATGAGCGGAAAACTGTCCCGTCCCCTGTTGCTTGTCGGTTGCGGCAAGATGGGCGGCGCGATGCTTGCCGGCTGGTGCGAATCAGGCATTGCGGCGGCGGGCGTCACCGTCATCGAACCGATGGGTGCTCCGGACTTCGAAGGCCGGGACGGCATTACGGTCTGTGCCGATGCGGTGGAGCTGCCGGCGGATTTCGATCCCGAAATCGTCGTCTTCGCGGTCAAGCCGCAGCAGATGGACGCGGTTGCGCCCGCCTATGCGCGTTTTGTATCCGGCAACACCGCATTCCTGTCCATCGCGGCGGGCCGCACCATCGGGTATTTCGAAGCAATACTGACCTCAACCGCCGCCATCGTCCGCGCCATGCCGAATACTCCGGCTGCGATCGGGCAGGGCATTACGGTACTGTATCCCAATGCGAGAACCTCTGCCGCGCAGGCGGATATATGTCGCGATCTTATGGCGGCGGTGGGCGAAGCCATTGTCGTGGACGATGAAGCCTTGATCGATGCGGTCACTGCACTATCCGGCGGCGGCCCGGCCTATGTTTTCCTGATGATCGAATGTCTGAGCGAGGCCGGCGTCCAGGCGGGTCTTCCGGCCGATCTCTCGGCGCGGCTGGCGCTGACGACGGTTGCGGGATCGGGGCAGCTGGCGCTGGCCAGCGGCGAGCCCCCGTCGAAACTCCGGGAAAACGTCACCAGCCCCGGCGGCACCACGCTGGAAGCCCTGAAAATCCTGATGGCGAATGACGGCCTGCAGCCGTTGATGACCCGCGCCATCGCTGCTGCAACCCGGCGCAGCCGGGAACTGGCCGGGAATTGACCCGCAAGCGTTGAAATCCGGCGGTCCGAGTCACTATATATTTACTTATCGGTAACCGGATCCTGCGGGACGGAGGTGAACCATGGTGCGCAAGGCTGAACGACCCCGTCATATCGTCGATACAACGTTGCAACTTGCCGCCGAAGGCCAGTGGGCGCAAATCGGCCTGCGCGATATCGCGAACGCAGCCGGCGTATCCCTGGCTGAACTGCACGAACTCTACCCGTCGAAAGTCGCCATAATCCGCGGGTGGTCGGATATGCTCGACGCCACTGTCCTGGAATTGTCAAATTCAATGGATCCTGAAGATTCGCCGCGCGACCGGCTGTTCGACGTGCTTATGCGTCGATTCGATGCGATGCAGGAACATCGCGCGGCGATTGCCGCGATTCTGCAGGCATCGTGCCGCGATCCGCTGGCCGGGCTGTGCATGGCTTCGGGAGTGACGCGGTCCATGCGCTGGATGCTGGAGGCCGCGGGCATCCGCGCCGTTGGACCGAAAGGCCGTATGATAACGCGCGGACTGGCCGGTGTCTGGCTGGCCACATTGCGAGTCTGGCTTAAGGACGATAGTGCGGACATGGCCGCGACCATGGCGGCGCTGGACCGTAACCTGATCCGGGCGGAACGTCTGGTATCCATGCTGCCGACCGGACGGCGGCGCAGAACACCGGATGCGGAATCGGAAGCCGACGCAGCCCCGGCGTGACCAACCCCCCATGAACGAAATCGATTTCAGCGATTTTCAGAAGGTGGACGTGCGCGTCGGCACCATTGCCCGTGCGGAAGCCTTTCCGGAAGCGCGACGGCCCGCCTACAAGCTGTGGGTCGATTTCGGGCCGGAAATCGGCGAACGCAAGACATCCGCCCAGATTACCCGGAACTATACACTGGACGAATTGCCGGGGCGGCAGGTGATAGCCGTCGTCAATTTTCCGCCAAAGCAGATCGGCAGGTTCATGTCCGAAATCCTCGTGCTCGGCGTTCCTGACAGCGAGGGAGAAGTCATGCTGTTGCAGCCCACGGCGAATGTCCCCAATGGCGGGCGCCTGTATTGACCGCGCAACGCGAACCGGGGGAGTCGCAGGACGGCGCGGGACCGGCGCTTCGCCATCTGGACGAAGTGCTGACCGGGCTCTGGGGCTTTGGCAGCAACGCCCTGGTCGGCTGGACCCCATCGCGCCGCGGCATGGAAGTCATCAGCATTCCGATGGTGCGGCTGTACCAGTCCAGCGACCTGCACCGCCGCGTTTTCGCCGGCGACCGGGTCATGGGCAACGCGACATTCCGCAATGTCGCGGCGGCGCTGGATGTCGAACCCGTGGAACTGTACCTGGAATACCCTGTTTCCGACGATGGAGAGGGCCTGACCATAGCGCAGGTCGATGCCGTATTTTCCCGATTCGCCGTTACCAAGACACGGCAGCGCGGCGTGTTCCTGGTCGATATCGTAAGTTTTTCCCTGTATTCGCCCGAGGAACAGGCGAGTCAGCTGGCAGCGCTGGAATTTGCGCTGAACATCGCGGATGAGACCGCGCGGCGGCGCGGGGTTCCGGTCGAACTGGCCCGGTCCACCACCGGAGACGGGTTTTATGTCTGGAACCGGGAAAAGGGGCTGGAGGCCGACCGGCGCCTGTTCTGTGTCTTTGTCCTGGCGCTTGTCTATCTTGCCGCATTGCGGCGGGCCATGGGCGACGTATCATACTTTCCTGAAATACGCTGCTGTTTCGGAATCGGCAGCCATTACAGCTATCACGACGCCGACCATCGCCGCGACGCTGATTATATTGTCGGCGACGTCACCATCTCGCTGGCCCGGCTGATCGGCAAGGCGCGTACGGGACAGATACTCATATCCCGGTTCGACCGGCAACTCGACGATTCCGAAGACACCGTCGGCACCCGGGGTTTCGTCGCATCCGCCGTATCCCTGCTCGACGGGTTTCGCGATATCCCCGTCGCCGGCGCGTTGGTGGAGAAGGTCTCGGTCTACCTGACCGGGCCACGCCATGACGATGAGAGTTACAAGATCCAGCGCCTGCGGGTCACCGACAAGCACGGTCTGGCCCATTTCTGTTACAACGCCAGGGTCGATATAGACACGGACAGCGGCGAGCCGATCCAGTGCGGATTACGGCACGAGGACCTGCTGAACGACCACGCACGCACAGTCAGGGTAAAGGAAGCGAATGCCTGACATCCAGCGCGGTATCGACCATCTGGTCCTGTGTGCCCGCGATCTGGAGGCCGCGCGCGCGGCATACGGATCATTCGGTTTCACGACAACGCCGCCGGCGCGCCATCCTTTTGGAACGGCCAACAGCCTGGTGCAGTTGCAGGGCAGCTTCCTGGAACTCATCGCCGTTGCCGACCCGGCGGAAATCCGGCAGCCGCTTCCGGGCGCCTTCAGTTTCGGTCAGTATATCCGGAAGTTCCTGCAGCGCCGCGAAGGCATGTCGATGCTGGTTTTCGAAAGCCGGGATGCCGGCGCGGACCAGGCTGAATTCCTGCGCAAGGGGATCGATACATACGACCCCTTTCATTTCGAACGGCAGGCACAACTGCCCGACGGACAATCCGTTATAGTCGGCTTCTCGCTTGCTTTCGCGACGACACCCGATATGCCCGAAGCCGTATTCTTCACCTGTCAGCAGCATGCGCCGCAGTATTTCTGGAAACCGGAATACCAGTCGCACGCCAACGGCGCCCGGGCCATATCCGAAATCGTCATGGTCGCCGAATCTCCGGGCCATCTGGCACGATTCTTTGCCCGATTGCAGCCACCCTGCGCCGTTTCGCTGGATTCGAAAGGACTTCAGGTTGTCACGTCGCGCGGGCAGATTACGGTGATTACGACAGATGCCTTCATGGACCGCTATGGCGCACCCGCGCATGGCCCCGATACACCGTACTTTGCCGCCTATACGATCTTGGTGGCGGATTTGGATGCCACAGCGGCGGTGCTTCGCGGCAATGACGTCAAATGGCGGCGCAGGGGCGAGTCGATCGTTATCGATGCGGGCACCGCCTTCGGCGCCCTGCTGGAATTTACCGGCGAACGCTGAACCGTCTTTCGCCGATTGCCTGAAAAATGGGCATCTGCGGATCTTCCCCGACTGACGCGATTCCTGGAAGCTCGTATCCGGCATGGGCTTCCGCGATGGCCCGACAGTTGCATTTCCAGTTGCTTATAGGGGCCATAACACCGTTACCAGGCCTGTGCTAATTTGGTAACATGAGGGTCGCTGATTGAGAGTCCGATGCTGAACCTGACAGGCAATGAACCGAACTGGGCCGGCGCGCGGCAGTTGCTGCGGCGCCTGCGCGACGTCATGGCCGGTGACGGCTCGACACAGGTGCGGCTCGACCGGATTGTCCGCATTATCGCGGACAGCATGATCGCCGAAGTGTGCTCGATCTATGTTCTGCGGCCGGGACGCATGCTCGAACTTGCGGCGAGCGAGGGCCTGCTGCCCGAATCGGTCCATCGAACCCGGCTCGCCTTTGGCGAAGGGTTGATCGGCGTTATCGCCGCACAGGCGCGGCACCTCGCGCTCGCGGATGCGCAGTCGCATCCGGACTTTGCCTACCGTCCGGAAACCGGCGAGGAGGCCTATACCTCGCTGATGGGCGTCCCCGTCATGCGCGGCGGCCGGGTCCAGGGCGTACTGGCGGTGCAGAACGTTTCGCCGCGCACATACACCGAAGAAGAAATCGAGGCGATGGAAACCGTTGCGATGGTCGTGGCCGAACTGGTCGTCGATGCGGACGGCACATTCGGCATACCGAACGATGGCGGGCAGGCAGTAAGCGGACCGGCGCTGCAACTGCCCGGCCAGAAACTGGCGCCGGGTCTGGCCCTGGGCCAGGTCGTGCTGCACGAAAAACAGATATCGATCAGCCGCATGGTCTCGGAAGATCCGGTAGCGGAACTGGAGCGGCTGGCGGCGGCGGTCAGCCGGATGCACCGCTCGCTCGACACCATGCTGGAAAGCTACGGTCGCGGCGCGGAGGGCGACCACGTCGACATTTTGCGCGCCTACCGGATGATTGCGGAGGATCGCGGCTGGCTGGGCAGGACCCGCGAGGCCATCCGTAGCGGCCTGACCGCAGAAGCCGCGGTCGCCAAGATCCAGAACGACACCCGCGCGCGGATGAACCAGGTCGCCGATCCGTATATCCGCGAGCGGCTGCAGGATCTCGCCAACCTGGCCTACCGCCTGATCGAACACCTTGCCGGCGCTACCGCCGGCAAGGACGAGGCCCTTCCCGAAAAGATAATACTGGTTGCCCGCAACATGGGGCCGGCCGAGTTGCTCGACTACGACCGGTCGCGCCTGTGCGGACTGGTGCTGGAGGAAGGGTCGGAGACCGCGCATGTCACCATCGTCGCGCGCGCGCTGGAAATTCCGCTGGTCGGCCAGGTTGACGGTATTCTGAATCGGGTCGAACCGGGCGTTGCCATCGCCATAGACGGCGACAACGGCGAAGTGTTCCTGCGGCCCGACGAAAATTTCCGCGCCACCTTTCGCGAAAATATGAACCTGCTGGAAAGCCGACGCGCCGCCTATGCCGATACCCGTCATCTGCCGGTGAAAACCCGCGATGGAAGCCTGGTGTCGCTCAACTTCAACGCGGGACTGTTGCTCGACCTCGCCCATCTTGCCGAAAGCGGCGCGGATGGCGTCGGCCTGTACCGGACGGAATTACCCTTCATGATGCGACCGCGTTATCCGGATTTCGAGACGCAGCTGGCGCTCTACCGGGACATATTCGGTCAGGCGGCAGGACGGCCCGTCACCTTCCGGACACTGGATATCGGCGGCGACAAGCTGATGGCGGCCATGCCGTCGACAGGAGAAGAGGAAAATCCGGCGCTGGGCTGGCGCGCGCTGCGGATCGGGCTGGATCAGCCCCGGATGCTGCGCGACCAGCTTCGCGCGCTGATCGTGGCGGCGGATGGCCGGCCGCTTCGGGTCATGTTCCCCATGGTCACCGAGGTAACCGAGTTCGACGCCGCCAGGGACATCCTTTCTGCCGTGATGACGGAAGTCGAATCCGCCGGCGGAATAGTTCCGGCCACGCTGGCGGTCGGTACGATGCTGGAAGTGCCCGCCCTGCTGTTTCAACTGAAGGCCCTGCTGAGCCGGGTGGATTTCCTGTCGGTCGGCTCCAACGACCTGTCCCAGTTTGTCTTCGCCAGCGACCGCGGCAACCCGCGCCTGAGCGGCCGCTACGATACCCTGGCGCCGGCCTTTCTGAAAATCCTGCACGAAATTGTACAGCAATGCGACGCCGCGAATGTGCCGGTCAGCCTGTGCGGCGAAATGGCGGGCAATCCGCTGGAAGCGATGGCGTTGATCGGGCTCGGCTACCGGTCACTGTCGATGCAGCCCGGTTCCGTCGGCGCGGTCCGGATGATGGTCCGCAGCCTTGATGCGTCCCGGCTTCGCGCGGAACTCGACGCGTCGCTTGACCTGCCGGATCATAGCCTGCGCGGCGCGCTGATCCGGTTTGCGGCCGATCACGAGGTCGATATCAGCCTGCGCGGTTCAACGCGGGTCTTCGCCTGAGGAACATCACGAAAGGCGCTTCAACAGTTCCTTCGCCAGCGCCTGCACTTCCTGGGATGCCTTGCCGCCCGGTTCCGTTTCCAGCGCCGTCAGACCGGCCCCGACGCTGCTGGCAAAGACGACCCGGTTTCCCAGAAAAGTCTCGGTCGTCTCCGCCGGAAATTCCTTCAGCGCCATCCGCATGTCCGCCGTCAGCCGCGACCGTGACGGAACCCGGTTCAACACCAGTATCGCCTCGGTTCTTTCGCGGGCCGCCAGGGTCAGGATAGGTTCGGTCGCCCATAAATCCATCGGCGTCGGCTGTACCGGCACCACGACAAGGTCCGCGGCTTCCAGCGCCGGCTTGACCTCGGTTTCCGCCTTGGGCGGCGTGTCGATGATAACCATGTCGTAGTCACGCGCCAGCGCCCGCGCTTCCCGCCGCGCGCCCCAGCCGCTGGCGGTGCGGAACGCCAGGCCGACATCGTCTTCGCCGAGGCTGCGTTCGCGCGCTTCCAGCCATTCGCCGAGGCTGCCCTGGGGGTCGATATCGAGGACGGCGACGGACATGCCATCAAGTTTCGACCAGCAGATTGCCAGGTGCGCGGTGAGTGTTGTCTTGCCCGTGCCACCCTTCTGCTGCGAGATCGTTATGATTTTTCCCGGCATGACATCGCGCCCAACCTGAATTGTTGCAATGCAGCATTATACCGTGGCGCCGCGCTTTGCCAATCGATTTCTGGTCGGCCCGCCGCCGCAAGGCGCCCTATCGCGCGAGACTGTCGTGGACGATCCGGGCCGCGTCGAGCAGGCTGTCGCGCGGGATCGCTCCCGCCAGTACATAGGCGAAATGTTCATCGACCCAATAGAACGCCGAAACGCCCTTGTGGTCTATGAAGCGAAAGGAAGTTTCCTTCACCAGTTCGTTGCGCTGCACATAGACGGTCAGCCGTCCGCCGGATTCGTTTTCATACATGAACTGGGCTGTCGGCCGCCCGCCGTCGGGCAACAAGCGGCCCCCGACCAGTCGGTAGCCCAGGCCGATCAGGTCCGGCATGCGGATATCCTGACCCAGCCGCTTGGACAGCCAGCTGACCAGGTGTTTCTCCTCCGCCGCCTGGACTTCCACCGCGTGGCGGTTTTCAGCCACGTAAACGGTATGCGCATTGAAGGCATATTCGGCAATTTGCGAATCGTCGCCTCGCGGCCACTGATCCCGGGCAAACCAGCCGGACAACCCGCCAATCGCAAGGAAACCGATTGCGGCCGCGATGCGCCAGAGGGGCGACATGCCGGGCGACACTGCGTTGCGCCCGGTCGCGGCCGCCAGAAGGCGCGCCGGCACCGGCTCGTCAAGGACCGGATCGAACCGTTCGTGCAGGGCGGCGTTCAGGCCGGTATAGGCGGCCAGCCTCCGGGCGTCATCGGGATTTTCCGTGAGCCAGGCATCGACATCCGCATGCGTATCGGCATCGAGGCGGCCGTCGACCCATGCCTGCAGCTCCGCGTCGCTGAATCTTGGCGAATCCGTCACTTGGCCCTCCGCAACGGCGTAACCGAATCGAACTCCATGATCTCCCGCAGCCGCTCGCGCCCCCGCGCCAGCCGCGACATCACGGTGCCGACCGGTACATCGGCCACCGATGCGGCTTCCGCATAGGTCAGGCCCTCCAGCCCGACCAGCAGGATAACGCTGCGCTGTTCCTCGGGGAGCGCCGCCAGCGCCGCGGTGATATCGCGGACAGCGAGTCCCGCACCCGGATCACCGGAGGCCGATTCACGGTCGACGCCATCGGAATCGGAATGAATTTCCGGCGCCCGGCCGTCCCGGCGCAGCTCATTTACATGCAGATTATGCAGGATGGTGAACAGCCAGCTACGCATCGTACCCGTCGGCTGCCAGGCATGCAGGCGCCCCATGGCCCGGGCCAGACATTCCTGGACAAGGTCGTCGGCGACCTCGCTGTCACGTACCAGTGCCCGCGCGTAGCGCCGCAAATGCGGAATCTGGTCGATGATCTGGCGTTCCCTGCTGATCATACCGGAACCGAACCACCTTCACACCGGATACGGAGACCATCTCCGTACACATCTGGCCCTGCGCGCAACACCGGTAAAAAAAGGGCCCCGCCGAAGCGGGACCAGCTTAGGGGATAATCACGTTCAACGCCATTCCGGTGTCGTCCGGTACGATTACTTCACCTTGTCGCCTCGGTAATCCTTGTGGCAGGCGCCGCAGCCATTCTTGCCAACCATCGCGAACTGCGCCTTGATGGCTTCCGCGTCACCGCCGGCAGCGACGGTCGCCAGCTTTGCCGCCTCATCCGACAGCGCCTTCGCCCTTGCTTCAAAATCCGCCCAGTCGTCCCAGATTTTCGGCAGCGCCCGGGTCATTTTTTCGTCGTAATCACCGCGCGCCGTTCCCTTCGGGAAACCTTCGGGGATTTTCATCGCGGCGTCGCTCAGCATGCTGGCATTTGTCGCCACATCCGCGGCGCTGCCTTCACCCTTTTCCACGAAATTCTTGATGGCGCCAAATGGCTTGGCGATGCCCGACTTCATATGGTCAACCCGCATCTTGATCGCTTCCTCGCCCTCGGCCGCCACAGCCGCGCCAATTGCGCCCGATACCGCCAGAATCGTCGCGGCAATTGTCACCTTGAAACCGTTACCCATCACGAACACTCCCTCATCCAGATGTTTATGCGCCATTTCGACAGCCTGAAGCCCGGCGTCCCCTCACAAGCGGAATCCACCCGGACCTCAATAATATTAACACCGCCCGGGCCTGAATATTCCTTTGGACACGAAAAAATCATCTGCCCGAAATTGCTGCACCGCGTCATTGAATCTGTTCGCCCTCGCCGGTCCGATTGCCTAAAAGGAAAGGTGAGCGATTTCGTCCGATGAAAGTGGAATCATGACCGAACAGAAAAAATCCCCGGAAACCCTGCGCAGCGCCCGCTGGTTCGCGCCAGACGACCTGCGCTCCTTTGGCCATCGTTCGCGCGAAATGCAGATGGGCTATGACAAGCAGGACTGGGACGGCAAACCCGTCATCGCCATTGTGAACACCTGGTCCGACGCGCAGCCCTGCCACGCCCATTTCAAGCAGCGGGTCGAGGACGTCAGGCGGGGTATCCTGCAGGCGGGCGGATTCCCGATGGAATTGCCGGCGCTGTCACTGTCGGAAAGCCTGGTGAAGCCGACCAGCATGCTGTACCGCAACATGCTGGCGATGGACGTGGAGGAACTGCTGCGCTGTCATCCGATTGACGGCGCCGTGCTGATGGGCGGCTGCGACAAGACCACGCCGGGCCTTGTCATGGGTGCGGTCAGCGCCGGCATGCCGATGATCTACCTGCCGGCCGGCCCGATGCTGCGCGGCAATTACCGCGGCGAAACGCTGGGCAGCGGGTCGGATTCATGGAAATACTGGGATGAACGCCGCGCCGGCACGATCGACGCAGAGGAATGGCAGGCGGTCGAAGCGGGCATCG
Source organism: Alphaproteobacteria bacterium (assembly GCA_040905865.1). Classification (NCBI taxonomy): domain Bacteria; kingdom Pseudomonadati; phylum Pseudomonadota; class Alphaproteobacteria; species Alphaproteobacteria bacterium. The sequence goes on along the minus strand of JBBDQU010000022.1, from coordinate 141,881 downwards.
CCCGCTCCTATGGCCACTGCATGACCATGGGCACCGCCAGCACCATGACGGGCATCGCCGAAGCCCTGGGCCTGACCCTGCCGGGCGCCAGTTCGATCCCCGCCCCCGACGCCAACCATATCCGCATGGCCGCCGGCTGCGGCCGCCGTATCGTGGAAATGGTCTGGGAAGACCTGACACCGGCCAGAATCATCGACCGCCGCGCCGTCGACAACGCGGTCACCGTGGCGATGTCCATGGGTTGTTCGACCAACGCGATAATCCACCTGCTCGCCATGGCGCGCCGGGCCGGGGTCGACCTGACGCTGGACGATCTGGACGCCGCCGGCCGCCACGTACCGGTAATCGCCAATATCCGCCCCAGTGGCAAGACATACCTGATGGAGGATTTTTATTATGCCGGCGGGTTACGCGGCATGATGAGCCGCCTGAAGGACAGGCTGAACCTCGACGCCATGACCGTTTCGGGAAAAACGCTCGGCGAAACGCTGGAAGGCGCAAGCGTCAACAATGACGACGTCATCCGGACGATGGAGGATCCGATCTACCACGAAGGATCGCTCGCCGTGCTGCGCGGCAACCTGGCGCCGGATGGCGCGGTCATCAAACCGGCGGCCTGCGATCCGCGGTTCCTGAACCATGAAGGCCCGGCGCTGGTTTTCGACAGCTATCCCGACCTGAAGGCCCGAATCGACGATGACGACCTGGACGTCACCGCCGATACGATCCTGATCCTGCGCAACGCGGGCCCGCAAGGCGGGCCGGGCATGCCGGAATGGGGCATGCTGCCGATCCCGAAAAAACTGCTGAAGCAGGGCGTGCGGGACATGGTGCGCCTGTCCGACGCGCGGATGAGCGGCACCAGCTACGGCGCCTGCATCCTGCACTGTTCGCCGGAAGCCTTTATCGGCGGCCCCCTGGCGCTGGTGAAGACCGGCGACCGCATCCGGCTGGACGTGCCGAACCGGACCATCGACATGCTGATCGACGACGATGAACTGGCCGCGCGAAAGGCCGCCTGGAAGAAACCGCTCCGCAAGTACGAGCGCGGCTATGGCTGGATGTTCTCCCGGCATATCAAGCAGGCGAATGAAGGCTGCGATTTCGACTTCCTCGAAACCGGCTTTGGCGAACCCGTTCCCGAACCCGATATATTCTGATCCGGAGTATTACTGGCATGACCGACTACACACTGAGCGACGCCACCCGGCAGAAGCTGATGGGCGTCAGCGCCGCAACCATCTGCACCGCCCTGTTCAAGCGCGGATTGCGCAACCAGTTCATCCAGGATGTTCATCCCGTCGGTCCATTCAGGGGGAACATGGTCGGGCAGGCCTATACCATGCGCTACATCCCGGCGCGGGAAGACCTGAACCCGCTCAGCGTTTTCCAGGACCCGTCGCATCCGCAGCGGGCCGGCGTAGAGGCGATTCCGGCGGGCTGCGTCATGGTGATCGACAGCCGCAAGGATGCGCGCGCGGCCTCCGCCGGGTCGATCCTGATGACCCGCATGATGAAACGCGGCGTTGCCGGGGTCGTGACCGATGGCGGCTTCCGGGATGCGCCCGAAATCGGCGCGCTGGACATGCCCAGCTATCACAATCGTCCTTCCGCGCCCACCAACCTGACCCTGCACCAGGCGATTGACCTGAACGTACCCATCGGCTGCGGCGATGCACCGGTGTTTCCGGGCGACGTGATCGTCGGCGACGGCGAAGGGGTGGTGGTTATCCCCGCCAATATCGCGGACGAGATCGCCGAAGAAGCGTTCGAGATGACAGCCTATGAGGATTTCGTCACCGAGCAGGTGCAGGGCGGGGCGACAATCGTCGGGTTGTACCCCGCAACCAAAGCCGAAAACCTGACGAAGTTCACCGCATGGCGCAAAGCCAATAGCCGCTGAAGCAGATGAGGAAACGCCGTCTGGTATTGAGCAAAACGGGACAACAGCATTCGATGGGATCAGATGTCTTTTGAAATCCGGCCTTTTCCCGCCTGCCTGGGCGCGGAAATCATTGGAATAGACCTCGCCAACCCACTTTCCGGGGACGACTTCGCCAGGGTCCACCGGGCGCATCTCGACCACCTGGTCATTGTCTTCCGGGATCAGGCGCTGACGCCGGAACAACAGATCGCTTTTTCTAAACGTTTCGGACCACTGGACCGGCATCCATCCGATCAGGCTTCGCTGGCCGGGTATCCGGAAATCCTCGTTGTATCGACCCGCAAGGAAAACGGCAGGTATGTCGGCCTGCCCGATGCGGGGCCGAAATGGCATTCGGATCTGTCCTATGTGAAAACGCCGGCGCTGGGTTCCATGCTCTATGCATTGGAGGTGCCGGACCATGGCGGGAATACAGGCTTCGCCAGTATGTACGAAGCCTATGAAACCCTGCCGGATGACCTGCGGGCGGCACTGGACGGCAGGCGCGCCATCTTCCTGCCGGGGCGGGCGCAGAAAGGCGGGGCGGACTTCAAGGTCGGCTTTTCCGCCGAACAGAAGGACCGTGTGCCGCCGGTTGCGCATCCGGTGTTCCGCACCCATCCGGAAACCGGCCGCAAATCGGTCTTCGCCAACCCGCAGCATACGATCGGGATCGAGGGCATGGACGAAACGCAAAGCATGCCGTTACTGGAGCGTCTGTTCGATCACTGCACGCAGGAGCGGTTCAGCTTTCGCCATCAGTGGCGGTCCGGCGACATGGTGTTCTGGGACAACCGCTGCGCCCTGCATATCGCGGACCTGTCACGGGTCGGCGATCCGGCCTACCAGCGGCATATGCACCGCACCACCATCATGGGCGACGTCCCCTTCTGAGAACCGGAGCAGAATCCATGCACCTGATAACGACGCTGGGCCTGGCCGAGGCATCGCGGATAACCGATAACGTACTGGCGGTCGGGCGGCTGATTCCGGCGCCAGGCGGCGTATTGGTGAAGGATGCCAATGAAGCGGTGATCGGCGCGCTCGGTATCAGCGGCGATACGTCCGAGCGGGACGAATATTGCGCCATCATGGCGATCCGGGCCGCCGGCTTCGGCTGCGAACCGGCCGATCCGGACCCGGACTGGCCGACCTCGTCCCTGTCGGACAAACCGGAATAGCCGCCGGAAGCCGATTAATCGCCGAAAGGACTCATCCATGCCCGCCCGCCTGTTCACGCCCCTGCCGCTACGCGGGGTCACCCTGCACAACCGGATCGTCGTCGCGCCGATGACGCAGTTTTCCACCAATGACGGGGTGGCGGGCGACTGGCACCTGATGCATCTGGGGCAATTCGCCGTTTCCGGCGCGTCGCTGGTGCTGCCGGAATCGACCTATGTCGCGGCGGAGGCGCGTAACACGCCCGCCTGTCTGTCGCTTTACACCGACGAACAGGAAGCCGCCGTCAAGCGCATCGGCGATTTCTTTGCCGCATACGGTTCGGCGGTGCTGGGGGTGCAGCTTTGCCATGGCGGCCGCCGCGCCGGGATGCTGGAGCCCTGGAAAGGCGGCGGTCCGCGCCCGCTGGCGCAGGGCGGGCATACTGCCCTGGCGCCATCCGCTATTCCCCTGGAGCCGGACTGGCCGGCCCCGCGCGCCTTGTCCCGCCAGAACATCGCGGAAGTGATCCAGCAATTCGCCGACGCGGCCGTCCGCGCACATCGGGCCGGCGCAAGGGTCATCGAACTGCACGGCGCGCATGGTTACCTGATCCATCAGTTCCTGTCGCCGGTCAGCAACCGGCGCAACGATGACTACGGCGGCAGCCTGGAGAACCGGATGCGGTTTCCGCTGGAAGTCTTCGAGGCCGTCCGCGCCGTCTGGCCGGACGACCTGCCGATCGGTATGCGGGTTTCCGCCAGCGACTGGATCGAGGGCGGCTGGACGGTTACCGAAACCGTCGTCCTGGCCCGTGCGCTGGAGGCGCAGGGCTGCGATTATATCCATGTATCCAGCGGCGGCATGCGGGCGGACCAGAAAATCGACACCGGTCCCGGATACCAGACCGGCTTCGCCGCCGCCGTAAAAGCCGCCGTCAACATGGTCGTAATCGCCGTCGGTGAAATCAGCGAACCGCTGCAGGCGGAAACGATCCTGCGCACCGGGCAGGCGGACGCCGTCGCGCTGGCTCGGCCGATGCTGTTCAACCCGCACTGGCCGATGCGCGCGGCGCAGGAACTGGGCGCGGACATCGCCTATCCGCGCCAGTATGAACGCGGTCACCCGGCCCGCTGGGGCGCGGCGGGACTGACGGCGCCCGGCAATCGGGTTCAACGTTGACATAGCGCATCAGGAACGTGATGCCGTCGTATCCGGCATTCGCACGCGCCCGTTGACGACAACCGCGTGAATCTGATCGCCCTCATTGAAAACAGGGCGCCTTCACACCCTGTCGCATCGGGTTGCCGCGTACCGGGTTGCCGTGCTCAATTGCCGGCAACGCAACCGACCCCGAACGCGATAATTCCGGAGGCCCTATCCATGAACAATGCGTCGCAACCGTCACTACGCGAACGGCTGAAATCGGACGATATCCTGATTGCCCCCGGCGTATTCGAGATGATCTCCGCCAAGGTTGCGGACCGCAAGGGTTTCGAGGCGCTGTATATGACCGGGTACGGGGTCGTCGCATCGTATCTGGGCCTGCCGGACGCGGGAATCGCAAGCTACACGCAGATGCTCGACCGCGTCGCGCAGATTTGCGACGGCACGAAAACGCCGCTGATCGCCGATGCGGATACCGGCTATGGGGGCCTGCTGAATATCCGGGAAACCGTGCGGGGCTATGAGGCCGCCGGCGCCGCCGGCATCCAGATCGAGGATCAGGAATTCCCCAAGAAATGCGGGCACACGCCCGGCAAGAAGGTCGTACCGCTGAACGAAATGGTTCGCCGGATTCAGGTCGCGGTGGAAAGCCGACGCCATGACGACACGCTGATCATCGCCCGCACCGACGCGCGCGCCGTAAACGGCCTGGACGACGCGCTGCGCCGGGCCGAGGCCTGCGCGAAGGCCGGGGCCGATGTCCTGTTCGTCGAAGCGCCAACCAGCGAAGCGGAAATGGAACAGATATGCCGCAGCTTCGATACGCCGCAGCTGGTCAACGTTGCCGATGGCGGAATGACGCCAATCCTGAGCCGCGAGCGCTACCAGGAAATCGGCTATTCGGTCGCCATCTATCCGGCCACGGGTTTCCTTGCCGCCACGCAGGTTTTCGACACAGTATACGGCGCCTTGAAAAACGAGGGCGACAGCACCTCGGTGCAGGACCTGCTATACCCGTTCCCGGAGATGTCGAAACTGATGGGCTTCGAGGATGTCTGGGAATTCGATAAAAAACACGCGACTTAAAACAGGAACGGCGGCATGGAAGCGATACTGGCAAGTCTGGGCAGCGGCTTTCCGACACTCATCCTTCATTTCAGCGTCACGCTGACGATCCTGGTCGTCGGCGTTTTCGCCTATGTGGCAATCACACCGTACCGGGAATTGCAGCTTGTCCGGGAAGGGAACACCGCGGCGGCGATTGCCCTGTCGGGGGCTATCCTGAGCCTGGCCATTCCGCTGGCATTCTGCATGGCGTTCAGCATCAACGTCGTGGACATCCTGGTATGGGGTATCGTGACCCTGCTGATCATGCTGGCGGTATACCGGCTGATCGACTTCCTGCTGAAGGACCTGCCGGCGCGGATCACCAATGGTGAAATCGGCGCTGCGCTTCTGCTGTCCGCCGTCAAGCTGTCCGTTGCGGCAATTACCGCGGCGGCTGTTTCAGGCTAAATCCCGGTGAAGGGCAGCGCCCGATACCCGCTGATTGTTTTCGTGCTGGTCCTCGTCACGCAGGCTATCGGATCCTGGCTGGAAAGCGATACCCCCGGCCCCGTCAGCCGACGGCCGCCGATTGAACTGGCGCCGGACGGGGGCGCCGAACTTTTGCCGCCCGGACGCCTCGACCCCATAGCCGATATCGAGGTCGGTCCCAAGCGAAACAGCGTTGGCACGGCCTTCGCCATTCGCGACGACGGTGTGTGGCTGACCGCGCGTCATGTGGTCGATGGCTGCGACAGGGTCGGCATTGTTATCGGCAACCGCCGCGCCGTTGCCGCCGACCGGGTCGAGGTCAACCCCCGCGCCGATATGGCGATCCTTTGGACCGATTGGGACGCGCCCGCCATGGCAATTTCACGCGAACCCCTGCGCAAAAACCAGGCAGGATATCATTTCGGCTTTCCGGGTTCGGTACCAGGCCAGGCGACGTCGAAACTGATCGGGCGGCTGCGGGCGCGCTCGGTCGGACGCTATCGCATCACCGAACCCGCCATTGCCTGGGCGGAAACCGCCCGGGTGCCGGACTCGGATCGTCTGGGCGGCATCAGTGGCGGGCCGGCGATAAACAGCAGGGGCCAGATTGTCGGCGTGACGTTTGCCGGCAGCAAGCGGCGGGGCAGGATATTCACCACGGCGCCGCTATCGATGGATCACCTGCTCGACACCGCGAATATCAGAGCAAACGGCCAGCCATCCGCCGGCCTGGACCTTGGCGTTCCGACAGCGGAAAATTTTGTCGCATACGGCGATGCCCTGCGGCGGCAACTGACCGTCGCCCAGGTCATCTGTCGCGTGTTCGAGTAGCGACGGCCGCTGCCGGCTGCGGCACAGGGATCAGACGTCGATCAGCAGACGCTGCGGATCTTCGAGCAGTTCCTTCAGGCGGACGACGAAGGTGACCGCCTCGCGGCCGTCGACGATGCGATGATCATAGGAGAGGGCGAGATACATCATGTTGCGGATCTTGACCTCGTCACCGACCGCCATCGGCCGCTTCTGGATCTTGTGCATACCGAGAATGCCGGACTGCGGCGTGTTCAGGATCGGCATGGACAGCAGTGAGCCGTAGACGCCTCCATTGGAAATGGTGAAGGTACCGCCGGTCATTTCCGCAATGGTCAGTTTGCCGTCCCGGGCGCGGCGGCCAAAATCGGCGATGGCGCCCTCTATCCCGGCGAAGCTCAGCTTGTCCGCATCGCGAAGCACGGGCACGACCAGCCCCTGCGGCGTGCCGACGGCAACGCCGATATCGTAATAATTCTTGTAGATCAGTTCATCGCCGCGAATTTCCGCATTGACCGCCGGAATTTCCTTCAGCGCGATAATCGCGGCCTTGATGAAGAAGGACAGGAAGCCGAGCCGGACATTATGCTTCTTTTCGAAGGCATCGCGGTATTCGCTGCGCAGGTGCATCAGCGCGCCCATATCGACCTCGTTGAAGGTCGACAGCATCGCGGCGGTGTTCTGCGCCTGTTTCAGCCGTTCGGCGATGCGCTGCCGCAGTCGCGACATCCGCACGACTTCCTCGCCACGCGGATCGGCGGCGCGCGGCGGCAGGTCCGCGGCAGGGGTGATGGTCGGGGCGGATGGCTGCGGCGCTGCGGCCGGTTTCGGCGCCGGCGACGCCTTGCGGCCCTCTATCGCGGCAAGCACATCCGCCTTGATCAGCCGGCCTTTCGGCCCGGTGGCCGGAATCGTGGCGGGATCCAGGTTATTGTCTTCGACCAGTTTGCGGACGGCCGGCGACAGGGCGATGTCGTCGACAGATGTCGACGGCGCGGGTTCAGAAGCCCCGGGTGCGGGGTCGGGCTTCGCAGTCGCTGGCTCGGCCGCCGGTTTCGGCGCTTCTGCCTGGGCTGGCGCTGCTTCAGCTTCCTTCGGCGCCGGGGCGGCCTCCCCTTCCGCAATGCTGCCCAGCAATGCCCCGACCTCGACATTGGCGCCGTCGCCGACGATAATTTCCTGTAACACGCCGGCGGACGGTGACGGGACTTCCAGCGTTACCTTGTCTGTTTCCAGTTCGAGCAGTGTTTCATCGGCGGCAACGGTGTCACCCACCTTTTTATACCATTTGGCGACAGTTGCCTCGGTGATCGATTCACCCAGTGTGGGCACCGTAATCTGGATTGTCATCAGGTAAGCCTTTCAGTCGGCGTTATTTCGTCTTGCTGCGGGTCGCGGGCTTGCGCGCCGCCGGTTTACCGGCGGCTGTCCTGCCAGCCGCCACCGCTTTCGGGGCCGCCGCCTTGCGTGCCGATGCCTTGCGCGATCGAACCTTCGGCGGCAGGGTCAGCGCCTCGTCGACCAGCGCCGCCTGTTCCCGCAGATGACGGCGCAGCAGACCAGTCGCGGGAGCAGCTGAATCCGGCCGACCCACGTAGCGCGGGCGGCTCACATCCATGCCGATTTCGACCATGACGGCCTCGAGACGCCGGTCGATAAAGAGCCAGGCGCCCATGTTTTCCGATTCTTCCTGGCACCAGACAACTTCAGCCTGCGGGAACCGGCCAAGCTGTTCGCGCAGCGATTTTTTCGGGAAGGGATAGAGCTGTTCCACGCGCATTAGATAGACATCCCTGATGCCGCGCTTTTCCCGCTCCTCGAGCAGGTCGAAATAGACCTTGCCGCTGCACAGAACCACGCGGCGGATCTCCTTGTCCGCGCCCAGCTCCCTGGAGCCCTCTGCATCGTCCCAGAGCACCCGGTGAAAGGTCGTGCCGGGGCCGAATTCCGCCAGTCTGGATACGCAGCTCCGGTGTCGCAGCAGCGATTTCGGCGTCATCAGAATGAGCGGCTTGCGGAAGTTGCGATGCACCTGGCGCCGCAGCACATGGAAATAATTCGCCGGAGTCGTGGGGTAGCAGACCTGCATGTTGTCGTCGCCGCAAAGCTGGAGATACCGTTCCAGCCGAGCCGAGGAATGTTCGGGTCCCTGTCCTTCATAGCCATGCGGCAGCAGCATGACGAGCCCGTTCATCCGCAGCCATTTATGTTCGCCGGATGAAATGAACTGGTCGATGATGACCTGCGCGCCATTGGCGAAATCGCCGAATTGCGCTTCCCACATCACCAGCGCATGCGGTTCCGCCGAACTGTAGCCGTATTCGAAACCCAGCACGCCGAATTCGGAAAGCGGGCTGTCGATCACCTCGAACGGCGCCTGGCCGAAACGGATATTGTTGAGCGGTATGTAGTCTTCTTCGGTTTCCTGGTCGATCAGGACGGCATGGCGCTGGCTGAAGGTGCCGCGGCGACAATCCTCGCCGGACAGGCGGACCTGAGTCGATTCGACCAGCAGCGTCCCCAGGGCCAGCGCTTCACCGGTTGCCCAGTCGATGCCTTCGCCGGTTTCGAACATTTTCTGCTTGGCTTCGAGTTGCCGGACGATCTTCGGATTGGCGTTGAAGTTCTGCGGCACCGTCGTCAGCGCATGGCCGACTTCCCGCAGCACATCCATTTCAACCGCTGTTTCGCCGCGGCGTTCGTCGCCGCTCGCCATCGCGAACCCTTCCCACTTGCCCTCGAACCAGTCCGCCTTGTTGCGAATATAGGAAGCGGAAACCTCGAACTCGTTCTCCAGGTGCTGCTGGAAACGCTCCACCATCTTGTCGGCTTCGCCGGGCTGTAGAACGCCTTCGGCTTCCAGCTTGTCGGCATAAATCTTGCGGGTCGTCGGATGCTCCGCAATCTTCTTGTACATCAGCGGCTGGGTAAATGCCGGCTCATCGCCTTCATTGTGGCCGTGACGGCGATAGCACCAAAGGTCGATCACCACGTCCTTCTTGAACTTCTGGCGATATTCCGTCGCCATCCGCGCCACATGGACGCAGGCTTCGACATCGTCGCCATTGACGTGGAAGATCGGCGCCGACACCATCTTCGCGACATCCGAACAATAGGGCGACGAGCGCGAATAGGATGGCGCCGTCGTGAAGCCGATCTGGTTGTTGCAGATAAAATGGATCGTCCCGCCCGTCCGGTAGCCGCGCAACTGCGACAGATCGAATGTTTCCGCCACAATGCCCTGGCCCGGGAAGGCCGCATCGCCGTGCAGTAACAGGCCGACCACCTTGTCCCGGTCGGCGTCGCCGCGCTGGCGCTGCTTGGCGCGCACCTTTCCCAGCACGACGGTGTTCACCGCCTCCAGATGGCTGGGATTGGGTGTCAGCGACAGATGCACCGTATGGCCGTCGAACTCCCGATCGGAGGATGTGCCCAGGTGGTATTTCACATCGCCCGAACCGAAGCCGTCATCCGGCTGCGACGCATTGCCGGCAAATTCGGAAAAAACTGCCTTGTAGGGTTTGTTCAGGATATTGGCGAGAATATTGAGCCGGCCGCGATGCGGCATGCCGATGATCAGTTCCTCGAAACCGAGTTGGGCGCCCCGCTTGAGGATCTGCTCGATGGCCGGAACGACCGATTCGCCGCCGTCGAGGCCGAACCGCTTCGTACCCCGGTGCTTGCGGTCGAGGAACTTCTCGAAGGTTTCGGCTTCGGTCAGACGCTCCAGTATCGTGCGCTTGCCGAGTTCGGTGAAATCGGTCTGGTTGCGGATTCCCTCGATGCGTTCCTGGATCCAGGACTTTTCCTCCGGAACCTGAATGTGCATGAATTCGACGCCGATATTGCCGCAATAGGTTTCCTCGAGGATCTTCACGATCTGCTTGAGCGATGCGGCCTCAAGTCCCAGCACGAAGTTGATGTATATCGGCCGGTCCATGTCCCGCTCGGTAAAGCCATAGGTCGCCGGGTCCAGGTCGGCATGGGAAATCGGCTTTACCAAGCCAAGCGGATCCAGGTTAGCGTGCAGATGGCCGCGAACCCGGTAGTTTCGAATCAGCATCAGGGCCCGCAGCGAATCCCTGGTCGCCTGGCGAATCTGTTCCGGTCCGGCCCCGGATGCCGCGGCAAAGGCGGAAGCAGACCGCGGCGCCGGGGTATCGGGATCGCCGGAGGTCGCGTCGGCCAGGTCGCCGTTGCCGCCCCCCATGACGCGGGTTCGGCGCGGCGCCCAGGTGGCGCCTTCCAGATCCCGCAACAGGTCACGCTCCGAATCGTCCAGCTTGCCGAAAAATTCCGCCCAGTCCGGATCGACAGACCCTGAATCATCCAGGTATTTCGCATACAACTCTGTGACATACGCCTCGTTGGCGCCAAACAGAACCGAGCTGTCTTCCATTTGAGATGCCATTCTATCCTCCGTATCCGCAGCAATACCGGCGCAGCCTGTGTACCGTGCGGGGGCGCTCAGCCGCGCATCGCCTCAACCATCGCCGTACCGATACCGGCCGGGCTCGATGCAACCGTGAAGCCCGCGCTTTTCATGGCGTCGATTTTCGATTCGGCCGTGCCCTGACCGCCGGAAATGATCGCGCCGGCATGGCCCATGCGTTTGCCCGGCGGGGCCGTTACACCCGCGATAAAACCGACGATCGGCTTCTTGACCTTTGACTGCCTGTAGAACTCCGTCGCCTGCTCCTCGGCCGTGCCGCCGATTTCACCGATCATGATGATGCCCTCGGTTTCCGGGTCGGCCAGGAACATCTCCAGGCAATCGATGAAATTCGTGCCGTTCACGGGATCGCCGCCAATGCCGATACAGGTCGTCTGGCCTAGGCCGGTCGCCGTTGTCTGCGCAACGGCTTCATAGGTCAGCGTCCCGGAACGCGAAACGACGCCGATCCTGCCGCGCTTGTGGATATGACCCGGCATGATGCCGATCTTGCATTCTTCCGGCGTGATGACTCCGGGGCAGTTCGGTCCGATCAGGCGAGACTTCGAACCGGCCAACAGCCGCTTCACCCTGACCATGTCGAGAACCGGAATGCCTTCGGTAATGCAGATCACCAGCGGAATTTCCGCGTCGAGCGCCTCGAGGATCGCGTCGCCGGCAAAGGGCGGCGGGACATAGATCACCGTGGCATCGACCCGCGTCGCCCGCACCGCGGCCGCCACCGTATCGAACACCGGCAGGTCGAGATGCGTGCTGCCGCCCTTGCCCGGCGTGACGCCGCCGACCATCCTTGTGCCATAGGCGATCGCCTGTTCGGAATGAAACGTTCCCTGCAGACCGGTAAATCCCTGACAGATAACACGCGTGTCCTTGTTGACGAGAACGGCCATCTATCTGGCCTCCTTCACGGCATTGACAATTTTCTGCGCGGCATCGCCCAGATCGTTTGCGGCAATGATATCGAGGCCCGAACTGGCGATGATCTCCTTGCCCAACGCGACATTGGTTCCCTCGAGCCTGACAACAAGCGGAACGGACAGCCTGACCTCCTTTGCCGCCGCGACGACGCCTTCGGCGATCACGTCGCAGCGCATGATGCCGCCGAAAATATTGACCAGGATGCCGGCGACATTCGGGTCGGACAGAATGATCTTGAACGCGGTAGTCACCCGTTCCTTCGTGGCGCCGCCGCCGACATCCAGGAAGTTCGCCGGCTCGCAGCCATACAGCTTGATGATATCCATGGTCGCCATCGCGAGGCCGGCGCCATTGACCATGCAGCCGATGCTGCCGTCGAGCTTGATGTAGTTCAGTTCGTGCTTTGACGCTTCGAGTTCGGAGGGATCCTCCTCGGTCTCATCCCGCAAGTCCTCGATGTCGCCATGCCGGAACAGGGCATTATCGTCGAAGGACATCTTCGCATCGAGCGCGATGACGTTCCCGTTGCCGGTCACGACCAGCGGGTTGATCTCGATCAGACTGGCGTCCAGTTCGGTAAACGCATTGTACACGGCGAGCACCAGCTTGACGCCGGCGCCGACCTGCTTGCCTTCGAGCCCCAGACCGAACGCCACCTTGCGGGCATGAAATCCGGAAATGCCGGTTGCCGGATCGATGACAACCTTGAGGATTTTTTCCGGCGTCTTTGCCGCCACCTCCTCGATATCCATCCCGCCTTCCTGCGACGCGATGATCGTGACCCGGCTCGTTTCCCGGTCGAGCAGCATGCTGAAATACAGCTCGCGGGCAATATCGCAGCCTTCCTCGATATATATCCGCTTCACTTCCTTGCCCGCCGGCCCGGTCTGTTTGGTGACGAGGATATGGCTGAGCATTTGGCTGGCGCTGGCCTTGACCTCCTCAACCGATTTGACGACGCGGACGCCGCCCTTGCCATCGGGATCGTCCTTGAACCGGCCGGCCCCGCGTCCGCCCGCATGAATCTGGCTCTTGACCACCCATACCGGACCGCCCAGTTCCTGCGCGGCGCTCGCGGCCTCACTGACGCTACGTGCGGCCGCGCCTCTCGGCACCGCGACATCGAATTTACGCAGAAGGTTCTTGGCCTGGTACTCGTGAATGTTCATGAGACCTCATCCATGTTGTCAAAAACATTGCTGACAGTATTGAGGTTATGTCTTGGCAGTTGCCGGCTGCTTCGGCGTCGCTGGTTTCTTCGCCCGCGACGCCGGCTTTTTCTTGGCGCCTTCGCGTTCCATTTTCGCGACAATGGCGCTCAGCGTCTTCACGTTATCAACGGAATTCTTGAACATCGCCGCTTCGGATTTATTCAGCGAAATTTCGACAATCCGTTCCACGCCGCCCGCGCCGATAATCACCGGAACGCCGACATACAGTCCGTTCAGCCCATAAGCGCCCTTCACATAGGCGGCACAGGGGAGAAGGCGCTTCTTGTCCTTCAGGTAGGCATCCGCCATCTGTATCGCGGACGAGGCCGGCGCATAAAACGCCGAGCCGGTTTTCAGCAGGTTGACGATTTCGGCGCCGCCGTCGCGGGTGCGCTGGATGATCTCGTTGATCTTCTTTGTCGTCGACCATCCCATCTTGACCAGATCGGGAACCGGGATGCCGGCCACCGTGGAATACCGCACCAGCGGCACCATCGTGTCGCCATGCCCGCCCAGCACGAATGCGCTGACATCTTCCACGGACACGCCGAATTCTTCCGCGAGGAAATACCGGAACCGTGCACTGTCCAGGACGCCGGCCATGCCGACAACCTTGTTATGCGGCAACCCGCAGGCATCGCGCAGCACCTGGACCATGACATCGAGCGGGTTCGTGATGCAGATTACAAAAGCCTTCGGGCAGTTCTTCTTGATGCCCGCGCCGACCGCCTTCATGACGTTGGTGTTGATGCCGATCAGATCGTCGCGGCTCATGCCCGGCTTGCGGGGGACGCCCGCGGTCACGATGACCACATCCGCGCCCCGCAGCGCGGTGTAGCTGTTCGCGCCGGTGACCTTTGCGTCATAGCCTTCGACAGGCGATCCCTCTACGAGGTCGAGCGCCTTGCCTTGCGGGACACCGTCGATAATGTCGAACAGGACGATGTCGCCCAGTTCCTTCAGCCCGGCAAGCAGCGCCAGCGTACCACCGATATTGCCCGCCCCAACCAGTGCAATCTTGTTCCGTGCCATGAGATTCTCCCTAATCTGAACCGGTACGACTGCAAGGCGACGAATGTTCTTCCATCCAGCATTCATTCTTACGGTCGCATGATAAATCCACTTGCTTGGTACGACGGTTCGGTTCGATAAGCAAGGTCAGCCGCCACTTTCAATAGTTAAAAGCTGAAAATTATCGCAATCTTATACGGTCGAAATCTTAACAACACTTATCGAAGCCAGATGTTTTTTTCCAGCGTCGCGGACGGCGCGCCGATTTTTGCCCGCCACTGCGACATCAGCTCCAGAAGCTGTCGCGGCCGATAGCCGTATGTCTGTGTCATTTTCACGCGCCGCATATCGCCGCCGGTCAGGTCGTAAAACTCGATGCCGGGACCGAGCATACCCCGGCGGAGCACAATGTCGGAGACATCGGTCCATTTGTAACGCCTCGCACTGAACAACTCGACAATGGTGAAACCCTCCTCGTCCAGGGTCAGCGAAAAACTGCCGTGCATCAGATGGACGGCGTAATAGATCGACGAGGCGGTAAGGAAGCCGCCGGCGACCCACGCATATTCGATCCCGTTCAGCCAGGCCCCGAACAGGAAGAGCGAACAGACGATGCTGGCGGCGGACATCGCCATGCACTGATATTTCGAGGGATACAGCGTCTGTGATTCCGCATCGACCAAAGTGTCGTCATCCATCGTTGCCACCGATATGCCGCAGCTTGAGATATTCCGGCGACTGCATTTCCATCAGCCGGCTGACCGCGCGTTCGAATTCGAAGGCGTGGCGCCCTTCGGTATACAGCTGGTGCGGCGGCGTTTCCGCCGCCATGACCAGGTTGACCTTGTGTTCATACAGTTCGTCGATCAGCAGCATCAGGCGTTTTGCCTCGTTTCGGCGCGCCTCGTCCAGCCTGGGAACACCGTCCAGCACAATCGTGTGATACCGCTCCGCGATGGCAATATAGTCACCGGCGCCGAGGGGCTTTTCGCACAGTTCGCCAAAGGTGAACCAGGCGACCCCCCTGCAGGCCCGGGAAACATGCAGTACCCGGCCCTTTACCTCGATCGCATCCGGCTGGCAGATCGCGCCTTCGGTCAATTTAGCGAAATCGGTTTCCAGCGCCGCCGTCGATTCCGGCCCTAGCGGCGATATGTAGACATCCATCGCCATCAGCCGTTCATGCCGGTAATCGGTCGGCGAGTCGAGGTGGAGGATATCCAGCTTCTGCTTGATCAGCGAAATGAACGGCAGGAACAGTTCGCGATTCAGCCCGTCCTTGTACAGGACGTCGGGCGCGAAGTTGGAGGTCGCGACAACGACAACCCCGCGCGCGAAAAGCGCTTCGAACAGCCTGCCGAGAATCATCGCGTCGGCGATATCGACGACGTGGAATTCGTCGAAACAGAGCAGCCATGCCTCTTTCGCCAGCTTGTCCGCGATCGGCACGATCGGGTCGTCCTCGCGACGGCTTTTATCCCGCTTGCGCCAGTTGTGCAGTTCTTCCTGCACCTCGATCATGAATTCATGGAAATGGACCCGACGCTTGCGCTCGACCAGGGCCTTGTCGAAGAACAGGTCCATCAGCATCGACTTGCCGCGCCCGACGCCGCCATAGACGTAGAGCCCCATCGGCGGGTCGGCAATGCGCCGCGACAGACCGAGACGCGCCTTCCATCCCTTTAGCCCGGACGCAGGTTCATAGCCCTTCAATCCGTTATGCAGGCTCTGGAATTTCTCGACGGCCAGTTCCTGCATGGTATCGGACTTCAAGGCGCCATCGCGGCGCAACTCGCGGTATGCGAACAGGGGCCCATCCGGCACTAGGATACTCCTTCAACAACGGAAAGCATGGCGGCAATGACTATCGCGGCAACCCTGTAGCAGTTCTTAATAACGACTTCCATGTGCGGCTATTTCGAAGCGGCATTGCGACGGTTCTGCATTTCCATTTCACGGCGAAAGACAACCGTCGCATCGTCCTCATCATATGCCACGTCCTGCCAGCAGACCGTCTGCCCCTGTGCGATGGCTTTTTTCAGCTTGACGCCATGCGCCAGCCCGATCGGCAACGCGCCTCTCGCCAGGGAATCCTCGGCCTGCATCAGTCTGCCCCAGACCGTGAAACCGCCTTCGCCATCCAGTACTTCGCCCGCCGCCAGGTCCCGCTTCGCGGTCGCCACCGCATCGCCCCGCCAGGCCCGGGAGACACCGGTCGGTTCGCCGCGCAGCGCCGCACTGGCGACGGATATGCCCAGTTCGAGGCCGATCAGGTGGTATGGCTTGAACATTGTGCTGTACCGCCCCGTGCTGTCGGTCAACAGCCCGTATTCCGAAAAGCAGCGGGCCACATAATCGCTGGGCGCCTCGAACGTGACATAGACGCCCCAGCGCAGATCGCCGACAACGGGGCGCCCGTCGCGCTCCTCGCTGGAGATGACCTCGACCATGCCCTTGCCATCCAGTAACCCGCCATCGTCGCGCGGGCGCAGGATGTGCGGCAGGTCATGCACCCCGCAGGGCGGGAAGGAAAGGCCGTCGCGCGGCGGCGACAGCCCGGTCGCGTTCGCAACCGCGGCCATTTCAATGCCGGATTTCGTACCGTCGAGGAAGGAGTTGAACATCTGCGGGTTCATGCCGCCCGCCGCCGCCTGTTCCGCCGTCAGTCCGTAATAGTCCCACACAGTGTCCGGCGTGGAGCCGTGAAACGACGGCAGGAATTTCGTACCTTTGCCCGCGCAGGTGACCGAAAAACCGCAGGCGCGCGCCCAGTCGACCAGTTCGCAGATCAGCGCCGGCTGATCGCCATAGGCCATGGTGTAGACGATCCCGGCGGATTTCGCACGTTCCGCCAGCAGCGGTCCGGCCAGCACGTCCGCTTCGACATTGACCATCACGATATGGGTGCCGTGTTCGCAGGCCTGCAGGGCGTGCCGGATTCCGGCCGCGGGATGGCCGGTCGAATCGATGACCACGTCGGCTTCGCGGATCAGCGCCTCGGCATCGTCGGAAATGTATGTCGCCCCATTCCGGCGCGCCTCGTCATAGGATGCCGCGCCGTATTGCGCTGCCGGCCATCCGACATTCGCCAGCGCCGCGCGCGCCCGGGCGGGCGACAGGTCGGCGATTCCCAGGATGTGAATCCCCGGCGTCCGCCGCGCCTGCGACAGATACATCGACCCGAACTTTCCGGCGCCGATCAGGCCGACCCGAACCGGGTTGTCGTCGGCCTCACGGCCCAGGAGCATGGCATGCAGATTCACGGGTTTCCTCCACGGGCGTGTGGCGCACGCCCCTGCTCAGTACCCGGCCTGAATGTCCACCGTGTTGCGCGGCGGTTCGCCCCGCTCAATACGGTGGATATTGGCAACCACTTCCGCCGCCGCCGAATGCGGCTGGGTAACGCTGGCGATATGTGCGGTGACGGTCACCCGGGGATGCGACCAGAAGGGATGGTCCGCCGGCAGGGGTTCATTGCGGAACACATCCAGCGTTGCCCCGGCGAGGTGTCCCGAATCCAGCGCCTGCAGGATATCGTCCTCGTTCTGATGGCCGCCGCGCGCCGCATTGATCAGCCAGGCCCCGCGCGGCAGGGCGGCAAACAGTTCGCGGTCCAGGATCCCCTCTGTTTCCGGCGTCAGCGGCAGCAGACAGACAAGAATTTCCGTTCGCGCCAGAAAGGGCTTCAACCCGTCTGCGCCATGAAAGGACTGCCCGCCGGGGAACGCCTTTCGTGTGCGCGACCAACAGGCCATGTCGAACCCGAAGGCGCCCAGCGCCTGCGCCGACGCCTGCCCGAGCACACCGAACCCCATGATGCCGACGCGGCGGTCCGGCGCCGTCGGAACGATCAGCTCATTCCACACACGGTCGCGCTGCGCCTGTTCCAGGGTCGGGACCTCGCGGTGATAGCGCAGCACATGCAGCGCCACGTATTCCGCCATGCCCCGCGTCAGTTCCGGTTCGACCATGCGCACCACCGGCACGCCATCGGGCAACCCGGTATCGCCGAGCAGATGGTCGACCCCGGCGCCGATGGAGAAAATGCATTTCAGGTTCGGGAACTGGCGCAGGGCGCCTTTTTCCGGTTTCCAGACGAAGGCGTATTCGATATCCGCCACGTCGCCCGGCGAGGTCCAGCTCCGGCAATCGAGTTCGGGCGCGACCCCGCCAAAGGCGTCGCGCCAGATATCGTCGCGGGCAAAATCGGATTTGATGATCAGGGCCATGGTTTCACATACTCACACGTTCACGACGCCGCTGGCGACCGCCTGTTCGTCGAATTCCAGGTCGAAGGCCGCCGCCATCAGCGCCTTTGTATAGGGTTCGGAGGGATTGTCGAAAATCACGTCGGCCGGTCCCTGTTCGACGACCACGCCATCCTTCATGACAATGACATGGTCCGCCAGCGCGCGGACGACCTTCAGATCGTGACTGATAAACATGTAAGCGAGCCCGTGCCGGCGTTGCAGGTCGGCCAGCAGGTCTACGATCTGTGCCTGCACCGACATGTCCAGCGCCGACGTCGGCTCGTCGAGCACGATGAATTTCGGCTTCAGTACAATGGCGCGGGCAATGGCGATTCGCTGGCGCTGGCCGCCGGAAAATTCATGCGGATACCGGAACCGGCTCTCCGGTTCGAGCCCTACTTCGCGCAGCGCTTCGACGACCTGCGCGTCGAGACCGGCCGCATCGCGGGAATCGCTGTGTACCTTCAGGCCTTCCGCCACGATCTCGCCAATCGACATGCGGGGCGACAGCGAACCGTAGGGATCCTGGAAGACGACCTGCATTTCCCGTCGCATCGGCCGCAGCTTGTCCTCCGGAAGGCCCTGTATATCGCGCCCACCGAATTCGATGCTGCCGGTAGACCGTTCGAGCCGCAGCAGCGCCATGCCCAGCGTCGTCTTGCCGGAACCGGATTCGCCGACCACACCGACCGTCTGGCCCTGGCGCACGGTTACCGTGATTCCGTTCACCGCCTTCACATGGTCTACGGTCCGCCGGAAGACGCCTTTCTTGATCGGGAACCAAACCTTGATGTCACTCCCTGTGATGACGACGGGCGCGTCCGGCGAGGGTTCGGACTTGCTGCCCTTCGGTTCCGCCGCCAGAAGATGCCGCGTATAGTCATGCGCCGGACGGGCGAAGATTTCCGCCGTCGGCCCGGCCTCGACAATTTCGCCGTTGCACATCACGCAGACCTTGTCCGCGATCTTGCGAACGATGCCGAGGTCATGGGTTATGAACAGCATCGCCATGCCGAGTTCCTGCTGCAGGTCCTTCAGCAGCTTCAGGATCTGCGCCTGGATGGTGACATCCAGCGCGGTCGTCGGTTCGTCGGCAATCAGCAGGTCGGGTTCGTTCGCCAGCGCCATGGCAATCACGACCCGCTGGCGCTGGCCGCCGGACAATTCGTGCGGATAGGCGGTAAGCCGCTGTTCGGCATTCTGCACGCCGACAAGATTCAGAAGCTCCAGCACGCGCGAGCGGGCCTGACTCCCGGACATTCCCTTGTGCAGGGTCAGGGTTTCGGCGATCTGCTTTTCGATCGTGTGCAGCGGATTGAGCGATGTCATCGGTTCCTGAAATATCATCGATATCCGGTTGCCGCGCACCGCGCGCATCGCCGCTTCGTCGGCGCCGACGAGTTCCGAGCCCTTGAACCGGATCGAACCGTTCGGGTGACGCGCCACGGGATAGGGCAGCAGTTGCAGGATCGACAGCGCCGTGACCGATTTTCCCGAGCCGGATTCGCCGACCAGCGCCAGGGTTTCGCCCCGTCCGATCGTAAAGGAAGCATGTTTTACCGCATCGACCGTGCCGCCGGGCGTGTCGAAACAGACCGAAAGATCGTCAACGACAAGAAGGTCCTGTTCGTCCATGTCCCGATCCTATCGCTGCGCCTTGCGCGGGTCGAATGCATCGCGCACCGCCTCGCCGATGAATACCATGAGCGTCAGCATCAGGCTGATTACGACGAACCCGGTAATGCCCAGCCAGGGCGCCTGCAGGTTTTCCTTGCCCTGTTTCAGCAGTTCGCCAAGCGACGGCGAACCCGCCGGCAGGCCGAAGCCGAGGAAGTCGAGCGACGTCAGCGTGATCAGCGCGCCCGAGGTGATGAACGGCAGGAAGGTCAGGGTCGCGACCATCGCGTTGGGCAAAACATGGCGGAACATGATCGTGCGGTTCGGAATACCCAGCGCCCGCGCCGCCTTCACATATTCAAAGTTGCGCGCCCGCAGCACCTCCGCCCGCACGAGACTGACCAGCGCCGTCCAGCTGAACAGCAGCAGCAGCCCCAGCAGCAGCCAGAAACTCGGCGTCACGATGCTGGCCATGATGATGAGGATATAAAGCGTCGGCAACCCGCCCCAGATTTCGATCAGCCGCTGCCCGAAAAGGTCGATCAGCCCGCCGAAAAACCCCTGGATGGCGCCGACCGCGATCCCGATGGCGGAGCTGAGAATCGTCAGAAGAAGCCCGAACAGAACCGATATCCGGAATCCGTAAATGATCCGCGCCACCACGTCGCGCGACTGGTCGTCGGTGCCGAGCCAGTTTCGCAGGGATGGCGCCGACGGCGCCGGCGCCTCCAGATCGGTGATATTCGTATCGTAGCGAAACCGGATCGGCGGCCAGAGGATCCAGCCTTTTTCCTCGATGAGTTCGACCACGAACGGATCCGTGTAATCGGCTTCGGTCGGAAACTCGCCGCCGAACTCGGTTTCGGCGTAGGACGCCATGACCGGAAAGTAGAAGCCGCCGTCGAAACGGATGAGGATCGGCCGGTCGTTCGCAATCAGCTCCGCAAAGAGCGACAGAAAAAACAACGCAAGGAATATCCACAGCGACCAGAAGCCCCGCCGGTTGGCGACGAAATTCGCGATACGGCGACGGGTCAGCGGGCGGATCGGTATGCCGAGAAACCGGTCCCGACGGATCGGCATGTCCGTCATGACTGGCGGCTTTCGAAATCGATGCGCGGGTCGATCAGCATGTACATCACGTCGCTGACGATTCCCATCAGCAGGCCCAGCAGGGTGAAAAAATACAGGGTTGCGAACATGATCGGATAATCGCGGTTGATCACCGCCTCGAACCCCAGCAGTCCCAGCCCGTCCAGCGAGAAGATGATCTCGATCAGCAGCGTACTGGTAAACAGGATGCCGATGAAGGCGGACGGAAAGCCGGCGATAACGATCAGCATGGCGTTGCGGAAGACGTGCCCGTACAGCACCCGGCGCTCCGTCAGCCCCTTGGCCCGCGCGGTGACGACGAACTGTTTGTTGATTTCCTCCAGAAAGGAATTCTTGGTCAACAGGGTCAGGGTCGCGAAGGACCCGATCAGCAGGGCGGTCAGCGGCAGGGCCAGATGCCAGAAGTAATCGGCGATCCGCGCCGGCCATGACATGGTCTCCCAGTTGTCGGAGACCAGCCCGCGCAGGGGAAACCAGTCCAGGTACTGCCCGCCGGCGAAGACAACGATCAGCAGGATCGCGAACAGGAACGACGGCACCGCGTTGCCGATAATCACCACGGTACTGGTCCAAATGTCGAAACGGGTCCCGTCGCGGACAGCCTTGGCGATTCCCAGCGGAATGGAGATCAGATAGACCAGCAGGGTGGTCCATAACCCGAGCGAAATCGAAACCGGCATCTTGCTCATCACCAGGTCGACGACGGTGCTGTCGCGGAAGAAGCTCTTGCCGAAATCGAATGTGGCGTAATTGGCGAGCATCAGGAAGAACCGCTCCAGGGGCGGCTTGTCGAAACCGAACTGCTTTTCGATGCTCGCGATAAACGCGGGATCCAGCCCCTGTGCCCCACGGTACCGGCCGCCGCCGGATGACGCATCCCCCCCGGCCGGACCGCCGCCGCCGACCTCCGTGCCGGCCGGGCCGCCGATGCGCGCGGTGGCGCTGACCGCCGTCCCCTCCAGTTCCGCCAGGATCTGTTCCACCGGGCCGCCGGGCGCAAATTGCACGATCGCGAAATTGATCGCCATGATGACAAAAAGCGTCGGAATGACCAGCAGCAGTCGGCGGATGATATAGGGCAGCATCTGTTTTGTACTTCCGCCGTTCCGGTGTTACGGGCTTCTGAATCGCTGCAACTGCGGCAGGGCGGCATCCTTCGCCGGATCGATCCACCAGCTGAATATCTGCACGCCGCTGTCGGGAATGGTATCGGGGCGTCCGAACCGGTCCCAGTAGACATAGCGGTCATACGGAATGTGCCATTGCGGCACGACGAGATGCTGCCACTGGAGCACGTAATCGAGCGCGCGGACGCTGTTGACCAGTTCATCGCGGTCTGACGCGGCAATCACCTTTTCGATCAATTCGTCGACAACCGGATCCCGGATACCGGCTAAATTGCGGCTGCCTTCGCGCTCCGCCGCGGCCGACCCCCAGAATTCGCGCTGTTCGTTTCCGGGCGATGCGGATTGTCCGAAATTGCCAACGATCATGTCGAAATCGAACCGGTCGAGCCGCTCCTTGTACTGCGAGGAATCCACGGTCCGGACTCTGGCTTCGATTCCCAGGCGTTTGAGATTCGCGACATAGGGCAGCGCAATCCGTTCGAACAACGGGCTGACCAGAAGGATTTCGAAGGTCATCGGCCTGCCCGTCGCCTCGTTTGTCAGCTTCTTGGTATCCGGGGCGACCGTCCAGCCGGCCTCTCCCAGCAGCCTGAGCGCCACGCGCAG
Organism: Alphaproteobacteria bacterium; assembly: GCA_040905865.1. NCBI lineage: Bacteria > Pseudomonadati > Pseudomonadota > Alphaproteobacteria > Alphaproteobacteria bacterium. The sequence goes on along the minus strand of JBBDQU010000022.1, from coordinate 118,980 downwards.
GTTCCGGCGGATATTCCCCGATCCGTCAGTTTCCGGTGGGTTGAAGACGGTAGTGAACACCTCATCGGGAATTCGTCCGCGATACGGCTCCAGAATCGTGAGAACCTCGCCCTCCGGCAGGCCCCGCGCCGCCAGTTCCGAATTGTCGAAATAGCTTCTGGTCCGGACATACTGGCCATAGAACAGCGCCTTGTTGGACCATTCAAAATCGAACGCATAGGAAAGCGCCTGCCGGACATCCGGGTTCTTGAACATGTCGCGGCGCTGGTTCATCACGAAGCCCTGCATCCCGGCGGTGCGATTGTGCTCGAAGGTGGATTTGACGAGCCTGCCGTCCCGGACCGCCGGAACGTCATAGGCCGTCGCCCAGTCCTTTGCCGAATTTTCGAGCCTGTAATCGAAGGCGCCGGATTTCAGCGCCTCGATGGCGACGGTGGAATCACGGTAATAGTCGTAGCGGACGCGGTCGAAATTCCACAGGCCCTTCTGCGTCGGATGGTCGGCGCCCCAGTAATCCCTGACGCGCTCATACACGACTTCCCGGTCCGGCTCGAAGCTCAGAATCCGGTACGGACCGCTGCCAAGCGGTGGTTCCAGGGTCGTGGCCTCGAAATCCCGGCCGTCCCAGTAATGTTTCGGCAGGACCGGCGCCTCCCCGACAATCAGAGGCAGTTCGCGATTGACGCCGCCGGTAAACGTGAACTTCACCGTCCGCTCGCCCGTCTTCACCGGCGTTTCGACATTCGCGTAATAATAACGGTAAAGCGGCTGCCCCTTTTCCTTGAGCGTCTCGAAACTCCAGATCACGTCATCGACCGTAACCGGCTTGCCGTCATGCCATCTGGCATCGGCGCGAAGGGTAAACGTAATCCAGGACCGGTCTTCCGGCATTTCAACCGATTCCGCCAGCAACCCGTATTTGCTGAACGGCTCGTCGGCGGAGGATACCATCAGCGATTCGAACAGCAGCCCGATACCGCCCGCCGGGCGTCCCTTGATGACGAAAGGATTGAAGGTGTCAAAGCCGCCTGACGCCCAGCTTCGCAGTTCACCGCCCTTGGGCGCGTCCGGATTGACGTAATCGAAATGCTTGAAACCGGCCGGGTATTTCAGGTCGCCATGCATGGCGATGCCGTGGCTGACCGTTGTCTGCGCCGACGCGGGAGAGAAGGCGATCAACACGCTGGCGATTGCGGCACCGAGAATACGGGTCACGTTCGGCTCCCTGACATGGCTCATACGGCGTTATCGAATAGCATAACGGAAATGCAGAACGATACGTGGGCTTTTGCGCCGCCAATGTCCAGTTTATGACCGGGAAAACTATCCGGAGTCACCGGTCACGCTTTCCTTGACGGGTCACCCGGCGAGACGCCTGAGTGCCGCTTCATGCAGGGCCGGCGTGCTCGCCGCCACGATGCTGCCGTCCGATTGCGGCGACAGCGGTTCGCCCCGCCAGTCCGTGATCACGCCGCCTGCCTGCCGGACCACCGCCGCCGGCGCCGCGAAATCCCAGACATGAAGGCCGGTTTCGATCACCAGATCGGCGTGGCCGGACGCCAGCAGGCCCAGCGCATAGCAATCGGTCCCGTAACGGGTGAAGCGAACCTCGTCGCGCACCCGGTGAAACGCCGCCAGCGCGCCAGCGCGCGAATAATATTCCGGCGCGGTCGTGAACAGCCGGGCCATCGAAAGTTCCGTACAGCCGCTGACCCGCGCCGGTGCGCCGTTGAGGGTTGTGTCCCGGCCAACGGCGCCAAGCCAGCGCTCTTTGGAGATCGGCTGATCGACCAGCCCGAGCACGAACCGCCCGTCGATGGCGAGGCCGATCAGCGTACAGAACATCGCGACACCGGAAGCAAAGGCAGAAGTTCCGTCGATAGGGTCGAGGATCCACTGCACGCCGTGCCTTGCGGGTATGCCGCCCAATTCCTCGCCGACAACACCATGATCCGGACAACTGGCGCGCAGAATGTCACGCATCGCCGCCTCAACCTCCCGGTCGGCGCGGGTAACCGGTGTATCGTCGGATTTCGTTTCAATCTCGAGGGGGGCGCGGAAATACCGCTGCGCGACAGGCCGTGCCGCATCAGCCAGTTTTCCGGCAATATCGATGTATTCCACAGGACAGCGATTCATACCTGCTGCCCTCCCGCGGCGCCGTCCTACTCCAGCGGAATCGGCGAGTCCGACAGGTCGCGCATGTAGCGGACGATTTCGGCGCGTTCCTCGGGCTTCTTCAAGCCGACGAAATTCATCTTCGTGCCCGGGGCAAACTGCTTGGGCCTGAACAGGAACTCGTTCAGGTCCGCCACGCTCCAGGTTCCGCCCATTTCCCTGAGAGCGCTGGAAAAGCTGAAGCCTTCCGCCTCGGCCCGCGGGCCGCCGACGACGCCCCACAGGTTCGGACCGACCTTGTTCGGGCCGTCCTTGGTAAAGGAGTGACAGGCCGTGCATTTCTTCGCCACCTGTTCCCCGGCGGCAACATCGGCCGCTGCCCAGATTCCCGCAATAGGTTCCGGACCCGCAGGTTCTTCCGCCGTCTGGGTTTCAACCGGCGCATTTCCGCCGATAGCGTAAACCGGCGATTCGAGTTCTTGCGGGTTGTAAAACATGTCTGCGACGAACCCGCCGGTCATCGCGATCAGGCCGGCAAAAAGCACCGCGCCAATGACCTTGTTCAAAAAAAGCGGATCACTGTTCATGTCTGTTCCCTCTTTCACCCCAACGCCTGACGATCCTGACAAGGCCAAATGATCGAAATTCGCAGCACGGCACAGTTCCGGCGGAAATACCCCTACGCCATCCCACGCCAGCGGTATAATCTGCATCGGCGCGGAATGCAATCTCGCGCGATGGCGGCCAAAGCAGGTCAAAAACTGTGGTCCGCCGCCACTATTCAGACCGATTGTCACAGGCGCTGGTTTACATGTCATTACCGAAAAATCCGATTGTCATCATCCCCGCGCGGCTGGCATCCACCCGCCTGCCGGACAAGCCGCTGGCCGATATCCACGGCGACACCATGATCGTGCATGTCTGGCGCCGCGCGATGGAAGCGGATATCGGGCCGGTCATCGTCGCCGCCGCGGAGGCGAAAATTGTCGAATCGGTGCTGGCCGCGGGCGGAAAGGCCGTTTTGACCGATCCCGGCCATCCTTCCGGATCGGACCGCATTCACGAGGCCCTGCAAACCTGTGACCCGGACGGCAGATACGATGCCGTTGTCAATATCCAGGGCGACCTGCCGACCATTGCCGCCGACGCGGTCCGCGCCGTCTTCGCACCCCTGCAAAACAGCAGCGTGGACATCGCGACGCTGGGCGTCGAAATCGTCGTCGAAGCCGAAAAAACCAACCCGAATATCGTGAAGGCGATCGCCGCCGTCGCACCGGATGCGACAACGGGTCGCGCCCTCTATTTCAGCCGGGCCACCGCACCGTGGGGCGACGGGCCGCTGTATCACCATATCGGGCTGTACGCATATCGCCGCGCGGCGCTGGAACGATTCGTGGCGCTGCCCACCGGTATCCTGGAACAGCGGGAGCGACTGGAGCAGCTTCGCGCGCTGGAAGCGGGCATGCGGATAGACCTGGCGCTCGTTGACACTGTTCCGCTCGGTGTCGATACTCCCGCCGATCTCGACAGGGCGCGGCAGGTACTCGCGCCCTGATTCGCATCGCAACGGAACAGAAAAAAACATGGCAGCCGCATCGAACAATACTATCGCCTATCAGGGCCAGCCCGGGGCGAATTCGGACATGGCCTGCCGCGCCGTGTACCCTGACATGACGCCGCTGCCCTGTCCGTCCTTCGAGGACGTTTTCGCCGCCGTTCGCGATGGCGAAGCCCGGCTGGCAATGATCCCGATTGAAAATTCGACAGCGGGGCGAGTCGCCGATATCCATCACCTGTTGCCGGATTCAAGGCTGCACATCATCGCCGAACATTTCCAGCCGGTGAATTACCTGCTGCTGGCCAATCCGGGCGTGAAGATCGAAAGCCTTGAATATGTATACAGCCATCATCAATCGCTGTCGCAATGCCGTGAAACGCTGCGGAAACTGGGCCTGAAGCCGATGACACACGCGGACAACGCGGGGGCGGCAAAGGACCTGTCCGAAAATCCCGACCCAAGGCAGGGCGCGCTGTCATCCCATCTCGCAGCGGAAATTTACGGGCTCGATATCCTGCGCCGCGACATGGAAGACTACGCCAACAACACGACCCGGTTCATCATCATGTCGAACGAACCGATCGATCCGGACCCGGAATCCGGACCCATCATCACGTCCTTCGTTTTTCAGGTCCGCAACGTGCCGGCCGCGCTGTACAAGGCAATGGGCGGTTTCGCGACCAACGGCGTGAACATGACGAAGCTGGAATCCTACATGATCAACGGGGAATTCACCGCAACGCAGTTCTATGCCGATATCGAAGGCCACCCGAGCGATACCTCGGTCCGGCTGGCGCTGGAGGAACTGGGCTTTTTCAGCCGCCAGGTGAAGGTGCTGGGCGTCTATCCGGCAAATCCGCAGCGCTACGCGAAACGCTGATCGGTCAGATTTCGCCGCGCATCCAGTCCTCGATCAGGCGGCGCGAAATCGAATCCTTCCGCGGCAGGCGAAAGCTGTCGTTTTCGGGCGAACTCAACAGCTGATCGCGGGTAAACCAGGCAGCGTCTTCCAGTTCTTCCCGGTCCACGTTCAGCGTCAGATCCGTCGCCCGCGCCGAAAAGCCCAGCATGATGGACGACGGGAACGGCCAGGGCTGCGACGAATGATACTGAATATCCGTAATCCGCACGCCGGCTTCCTCGAAGACTTCCCGGGCGACTGCGTCTTCCAGCGATTCGCCCGATTCGACAAAACCGGCAAGAACGGAATGCTGTCCCCGCGCCCAGTTGCGCTGCCGGCCCAGAATCAGTCTGTCGCCGCCGTCGTGGATCAGCATGATGACCGCGGGGTCGAGGCGCGGAAAAAACTGCGTGGCGCATTCCGGATCCGTGCATTGCCGGATATGTCCCGATTGCCTGCTTTCCGTCGGACTGCCGCAAATGCCGCAGAACCGGTGCCGCGCATGCCACTGAATGGCGGCACGGGCATAGACCAGCAGCGCCCCTTCCCGATGCGGCAGCAACTGGCCGACCCCGCGCATATCGCGGAAATGGCCATGCTCCGCCAGTGGCGGGTCGTCATATCCCGAAAAATCGGCGGCGAAATGCGGCCGCCCGTCGATCAGGCCAAGAAAGACCACCATCTGGGCGCCCATCAGCAGGCCACGGCTCGATTCAAGGACGGCGACTTCCGGCGACGGGCCGTGCCGCAGGAAATTCTGGGTGCGCCATAACGGTACGATGCGGGTTTCCCGACTGGCGAGCTGTTCGGCGATCCAGGCTTCGTTGGCGCGAAGATGCGCCGCGCGATCCATGCCGCCGGACGCGTAAAAATTAGGCGATTTCATGGACCTGACAGTGCCACGCTTTTACAGGCGGCGCAAATGATCCGCGCCGCGGACGACTCCTCTTGCCCGGGTGGGGTTGAGTCCTGATATAGTGTCTACGGAAGGCTGGCGCGTGGACGGATCCCTCGCCAAACCGGTCAGGTCCGGAAGGAAGCAGCCGTAACGAGTTCGATCCGGGTTGCGCGTCCAGTCTTCCACTTTTATTTCCCTTGCGCGGTGACAGGCATTTTCTGAGGATATGACCGACAGCCCCCAACCCGGCGCGTACCGCGTTCTCGCACGTAAATACCGGCCGCGCGGATTCGACGAGTTGATTGGCCAGGAAGCGCTGGTTCGCACGCTGTCGAATGCCATTTCCTCCGGCCGCATCGCCCATGCCTTCATCCTGACCGGGGTGCGTGGCGTTGGCAAAACCACGACCGCCAGGATCATCGCCCGCGCCCTGAACTGCGTCGGGCCCGACGGCGCGGGCGGCCCCACCATTGCGCCCTGCGGTGCCTGCAACAATTGCATGGCCATTGCCGAGGACCGGCATGTCGATGTTATTGAAATGGACGCGGCCAGCCGCACCGGCATCGACGATATCCGCGACCTGATCGAAGGCGTCCGCTACAAGCCGGTTTCCGCGCGCTACAAGGTCTATATCATCGACGAAGTCCACATGCTGTCGCGGCAGGCCTTCAACGGGTTGCTGAAGACGCTGGAAGAACCGCCGGAACATGTCATCTTCGTTTTTGCGACGACCGAAATACGCAAGGTTCCGGTCACCGTGCTGTCGCGATGCCAGCGGTTCGACCTGCGCCGGGTGGAACGGGAACTGCTGGCGCCGCATTTCCGCTCCATCGCCGAAAAGGAAGGCGTGCAGATCGAAGACGCCGCCGTCGATATCATTGCCCGCGCCGCCGACGGATCGGTCCGCGACGGGCTGTCGCTGCTGGATCAGGCCATAGCCCTCTCGGCCGATACGGTCACGGCGGCGCAGATCCGCGACATGCTGGGCCTTGCCGATCGCAGCGCCGTTTTCGACCTGTTCGATACGCTGATGTCCGGCGACACCCCCGCCGCGCTGGACCGGTTCCAGGAAATGTACCGCAACGGCGCCGACCCGATTGTCATCCTGGAAGACCTGCTGGAACTGACCCATTGGCTGACCCGGGTCAAGATCGCCCCGGCGCTGGCGGAGGAACCGGGCGTTCCCGAGGAGGAGCGCAGCAAGGGCGCGCAAATGTCCAGGGCGCTGACCATGCCGGTCCTGACGCGATGCTGGCAGATGCTGCTGAAGGGGCTTGGCGAAACGCAGATCGCCCCGTCGCCCCTGTCGGCGGCGGAAATGGTGCTGATCCGCATGACCCATGCAGCCGACATGCCGCCGCCGGCCGAATTATTGAAAACCCTGAAAGACGGATCGGAGGCCACCGCCGCGCCGTCCGTCGCCGCACCGCAACCCGCGCCGGCGGCAACCACGGCCGCCCGGCCGCGGCATGAACCGGCAATCGCGCCCGCCGCCCCGCAAATGACAGTCGCGGCAGGGTCCGAATCCGGCGGCGGCCGCGCCGTGGCGGCGCGTGACCCCCGTCCCGAACAGTATCCGGACGAACCGCCGATGCCGGATATCGATTCCTATGACGATATCGGCCCGTCGGCCGATTTCGACCCCGACGACATGCCGGTCGAGATACCCGGCGTTCTGAGCCCGCAAAGTTATGACGAGGTCGTCAGCCTGTTCGATGAAAAGCGCGAAGGCATCCTGACCGCGCATCTGCGCCAGGACGTACACCTGGTCCATTTTTCGCCGGGACGCATCGAATTCCGGCCCGGACCGCATGCGCCAAAGGATCTCGCCAACCGCATGGGACACTTCCTGTCGGACTGGACCGGCGAACGGTGGATCGTCAGCATTTCAGATGCGGAAGGCGCCCCCACGTTGTCCGAGCAGCGGGACGCGGCGGAAGCGGCCCGGTTTGCCGAAGCCAACAGCAATCCCCTGGTCACTGCCGTCAAGGAAGCCTTCCCCGGCGCCCGCGTCATCAAGGTCGTTGACCGGCCCGGCAGAAGACCGGCGGAAAACATGGAGAAGAAACAATTATGAAAAATCTTGGCCAGTTGATGAAACAGGCGCAGGAAATGCAGACCAGGATGGCGGAGATGCAACAGCGACTCGCCGACGTGGAAATTACCGGCCAGTCCGCGGCGGGCATGGTTGTCGTCACCCTTAACGGCAAGGGCGAAATGCGCGGGATCAGGATCGATCCGTCGCTGATCGACCCGGCGGATGCCGAAGTCCTGGAAGACCTGGTAGTCGCCGCCCATAACGATGCCCGCACGAAGGTGGATGCGCATATGAAGGAAGAATCGTCCAAAGCGATGGGCGGACTTGAGCTTCCGCCCGGCTTCAAGCTGCCGTTCTAGCGCCGCGCCGCCTGACGCATTCATGCGCGAAGTCGAACATCTGATTCAATTGCTGTCGCGGCTGCCCGGTCTGGGCCCGCGTTCCGCGCGCCGTGCGGCGCTGCATCTGATCCGGAAACCCGAAACGCTGATGGCGCCGCTGGCGCGGGCGCTGGGCGAGGCCGCCGCCGCCATCCGCACCTGCGGCACCTGCGGCAATATCGATACCATCGACCCCTGCGCCGTCTGCGCCGACCCGGAACGAGACGCCACGATCATCTGCGTCGTGGAAGACGTGGCGGACCTGTGGGCGCTGGAACGGACCGGCACGTATTCCGGCCGGTATCACGTTCTCGGCGGCCGGCTTTCCGCGCTGGACGGCATCGGGCCGGAAGACCTGAACATCGGGGGGCTCATCGCCCGCGCCGACGCGGGCGCGTTCAGCGAAGTCATCCTCGCCACCAACCTCACCGTCGATGGCCAGACGACCGCGCATTACCTGACCGACCGGCTGGCGCATAGCGGCGTGGCGGTGACGCGACTGGCGCATGGCGTGCCGGTCGGCGGCGAACTGGATTACCTGGACGACGGCACGCTGACCGCCGCATTACGGGCCCGCCGCCCGCTATGACGTCACCAATCCGCCGCAATCGGGGCGTCTAACCGCCTTGATCGGGCTATATCAAAGAATATCGCCCCGCCATCCCGCCGACAGAGGAGAAAATCATTGGCTTACAGACCGCTTGCAGCCCTGCTTCTGATACTGCCCCTTGCCGTCGCCGATTTACGGGCGGAGGAGCAGGCCACCACGGCGAATGACCGAACCGCCCTGTCATTGACAGTCTATCAGGGGAACCTGACGCTGGTCAGCGAGGAACGACGCCTTACCCTGCGACGGGAAACGGAGCGCCTGGCGGTCGTCGATGTGCCCCCCGCGATCATGCCGCAGACCGTTCTGGCCACGGGGACCCCGGCGGACAGCCTGCGCGTCACCGGCCAGGTATTCGAAACAGGGGTTCTGTCGCCGGAAGCGATTCTCGCCGCCTCGGTCGGCAAAACGGTCGAGGTTATCCGGACAAACCCCGCAACCGGCGCGGAAACGCTTGTCCCCGCAGAGGTGCTGCGGGCCAATGGCCGTGAAGCACTGGTTCGGATTGACGGCGGCATCCGGACCGTCAGCACGGACCGGATCGCCTTTGGCGCCCTGCCGCCCGGGCTGCGCGCGGCGCCGACGCTGGTGCTGGATCTCGCGGGCGGCGGCGAGGCGGCGTCCGGCCAACTCGTGTTGCGATACCTGACGGGCGGGCTGAACTGGCGGGCGGATTATGTCGCCGAACTCAATGCCGAAGAAACGGCCATCCAACTGGCAGGTTGGGTCAGTCTGACCAATGATTCCGGTGTCCCGTTCGACAATGCGAAGCTGCGCCTCGTATCCGGATCGATAAACCGCGAAAGCAGCGGGCTTGACCCGCGCGCCAAGGAAATGACGGTACAGGCCATGGTCGCCGCGGACGCGCCGGCCCAGTCGGTCGTGTCAGACCTGCATGTTTTCGATTTCAACCGCATGATTTCCGTCGGCGGTAATGAAACCCGTCAGCTTTCACTGTTGTCCGCGACCCGGGTCCCGGTGGCGAAGGAATATCGGCTGGTCAGCAACGGGGCGCATTACGGACAGCAGCTATCCGGGGAAACTGTCGACAACCCGTCGATCCGGTTCCGCTTCACGAATGAGGCCGCGGACGGGCTGGGCAGGGGGCTGCCGGCAGGTACGATGCGGTTTTACGCCAGCGATTCGGGCGGTCCGATCCTGGTCGGCGAGGACGCGGTCTCCTATACCGCACCGGACGAAAAGTTATTTGTCACGGTTGGCAAGGCCGTGGATATCGTCAGCGAGAGGCGGCAGACCGACTTCCGCCGCGACGGCCTGCCGCGCGGGGTTTCCGAAACCGCGCATGCGATCACGCTGCGCAACGCCAAAGCCACGGACGTTTCGGTGTCGGTCATCGAGCGTATCCCCGGCGACTGGACGATGCTTGCCGAATCGCAGCCCCACAGCAAGAAGTCGGCCGGCGAAGCGTCCTGGGATGTGACCGTCCCGGCCGGCGGCAAGGCGGAACTGGCCTACCGGGTCCGGGTTAAGTTCTAACCTGATCGGCGGCGGGTGGCGGCAGCTCCCTCCGGGAATCGACAACATTCGAATCGGTATCGATGGCATCCGGTGAGTCTGTCTCCACTACCTGAAAACCGGGCAGCGCCTTCGGCAATCCCTTCGATGGCGCCTCGATCCCCTGATCGATCAGCTTCCGGGCGCGGGGCAGAACGCGCGAATTGATCGACCCGGACAGTTTTCCATAGGCGGTCGCCGCCGACTTCAACCCGCGCCCCACCCCGCCGACATGAGTGAGCATAACCGTCACGCTTTCGATCAACTCGTGGACGGTTTCGACGATCCGGTCGCGGTTTTCCGCCTGCCGGCCCAGGTTGATGTGCAGGCCCGCGACCCCCATCGCGGTCCAGAGACTGTTCGGACCGGCCACGTAAATGTTCTGCTGCGACGCCTTGCGCTGGAAATCGGGGTCCGCCCGCTGCACTTTCTCCACTGCGCCGTCATTGGGCAGCCACATGATGCTGATCAACTGCCTTGCCTCTCGCCCATGACCGGCGGCCTTGTAATCCGCCTGGATCGCGGCGCGATACTGTCGTCCCGCCAGATCGCGCAGGTGCTGGTTCATGCTGGCGGCCAGGCGGACGTTCGCCGCCGATTCGGACATTTCATCCTCGGCGCGCGCGAGATCCAGAAGGTGTTTCGAGGCCTTGCTGTCCACCACCAGTACCGTATCGCCCGGCAGGAAAACCAGCGCGTCCGGGCGCAGCCGACCGCCTTCGCCGGAATCGACTGTGTATTGCAGGACATAATCCCGACCGGCTATCAGGCCAAAGGATTTCAGCGTGTTTTCCAGCACGGTTTCGGCGGCATAGCCGGCGCTGCTCGGATTCGACAGGGCCCGTTCAATCAGATTGACGGTCTCACGGCTCTGGCCGACCTGATCATGCAAGGAGGACACGGTCCGCGACAGCGTTTCGAACTGCGTCAGCAGTTGCTTCGTCGCCTCGCTGACCCGCTTTTCGCCCTCCTCCTTCGCCGTTTTCGATTCGCGCTTGTGGTCCTCCAGCAGCTTGCTCGACATATCCGCCGCCGTTTTCAGCATTGCCGATCGCGCCGCCGCCAGTGCTTCCTCCTTGGTCTTTTCCCAGTCGGTCATGCTGGCCCGGATAGCTTCGGTCTGCTGTTGCGCCAGCGCCGTCGCCTGTTCCGCCGCCGCGCGCGCCTGTTTCGCGGTTTCCAGTTCAGCCGCCTGTTTCGCCTGTCGGGTCAGGCTGTCCGTCAATTGCGACTCGGCCAGGGCGAGGCGGGTTTCGGCTTCGGTGGTGCGGCGCATGTGGTCATTGACCGCATCATTGGCGATGCGGTTGCGGTCGCGCTCCGCCGCCAGATCGGCATGTACCACCGCCAGTTGCCGGTCCAGTCCCCGCACGCGCATGGCGCCCAGAATGACAGCAATGGCGAGCGCCGCGCCGAGTACAAGTATCAGCGGATCCATCCATGTTCTCCCAAGTGGCTTTCGTGGCGAGTATAGACCGAGTCGCGCGCCCTGCCTTGACGAACTCGGGTTTCGACCATAGGTAAGTGCCTCCTTTAAGCATCATTGAAGCAATATGGCCGTTTTACCGATTATCGTGGCGCCGGACCGCCGGTTGAAAATGAAATGCGCCCCCGTCAGGGAAGTCGATTCGGAAGTCGTCCGGCTGATGGCGGATATGCTGGAAACGATGTATCTGGCCCCCGGCATCGGTCTGGCCGCGCCGCAGATCGGCGTGACCAAAAGGGTCATCGTCGTGGATGTCGCCGGCAAGGACGAAGAACGCAAGCCCTACAAGATGGCCAATCCGGAACTGCTGGGCGTGTCGGCGGAAACCTGGATCCATGAAGAGGGTTGCCTGTCCCTGCCGGAACACTATGCCGACGTGGAACGCCCCGAACGGATCGAAGTCCGCTATCTGGACGAGAACGGCAACACATGTCAGATGGAAGCGGAGGGGTTGCTGGCGACCTGTATCCAGCATGAAATGGACCATCTCGACGGGCTGCTGTTCGTCGATCACATCTCCGCGCTGAAGCGCAACATGATCCTGCGCAAGCTGACCAAGACCAAAAAGCTGAACCTGTCCAGCGCGGCCGAGTAGCCGCCATGGCGGCCCGCCTGCGCCTGGCCTATATGGGCACGCCGGACTTTGCGGTGCCGGCGCTTGCGGCGCTAAAGGAAGCCGGCCATGACATCGCCTGCGTCTACAGCCAGCCGCCCCGTCCCGCCGGCCGCGGCCAGAAGGAACGTTTGTCCCCCGTGCATGCCCATGCGGAATCACAGGGTATTCCGGTCCGGACACCCGTATCGCTGCGCGATACCACAGCGCAGGATGAATTCTCCGCGCTGAATCTGGATGCCGCCGTGGTTGCCGCCTACGGGCTGATCCTGCCGAAAGCGGTGCTGGATGCGCCCCGGCTGGGCTGTTTCAATATCCATGCGTCGCTGCTGCCGCGCTGGCGCGGCGCGGCGCCGATCCACCGGGCGATCCTGGCCGGCGACCGCGAAACCGGCGTCACCATCATGCGGATGGATGAAGGGCTGGATACCGGCGATATCATCAGCCGCAAGGCATTGCCCATTACCGAAGAAACCACGGCCGAAAATCTGCATGCCGTGCTGGCGGCGCTCGGCGCGCGCATGATCGTCGCGGCGCTGGACAGCGTTGCCGCCGGAACCGCCCAGGCAACGCCGCAACCGGGAGACGGCGTCTGCTACGCGAAAAAGCTGTCGCGCGACGAAGGCCGAATCGACTGGACCCGGACGGCGGCGGAACTGGCGCGGGCCGTGCGGGCCTATACGCCCTGGCCGGGCGCCTGGTTCGAACATAATGGCCAGCGGATCAAGGTGCTGGCGGCGGTTCCGGCGGCGGGAAGCGGTGCGCCCGGCACGATCCTGGACGACCGGTTGACAGTCGCCTGTGGCGAGGGCGCCCTGCGACTGCTGACCGTGCAGCGCGGCGGCCGTGGCCCTGTGGACACCGATTCGTTCCTGCGCGGATACGACCTGCCAAAGGGAGCCGTCCTGCCATGACCCGCTGGAAAATCACCGTTGAATATGATGGCGATCCGTTTGTCGGCTGGCAGCGGCAGGACAATGGCTATTCGGTACAGGCCGCGCTGGAGGACGCCATAAAGGGATTCACCGGCGCCGCCGTCACGGTGCATGGCGCCGGACGCACGGATTCAGGCGTTCATGCGCTGGCCCAGGTCGCCCATTTCGACCTGGATGGCGACACCGACGCCGGCACGGTACGCGACGCCATGAATTATCACCTGAAGGGCCTCGCCGTGTCGGTGCTGGAAGCGGAAGCCGTGCCGGACGATTTTCACGCCCGGTTTTCTGCCACCGGGCGGCACTACCTGTACCGGATCCTGAACCGTCGCGGCCCGCCATCGCTGGAGAAAGGCCGGGTCTGGCATGTGGTGCGGCCGCTCGATGCCGAGGCGATGCACGCGGCGGCGCAGGTGCTGGTCGGCAAGCACGACTTCACCAGCTTCCGCTCGATTCACTGCCAGTCGGAAACCGCCGTGAAAACGCTGACCGCCGTCCGCGTCACGCGGGCCGGCGAGGAGGTTCATGTCACTGCGGAAGCGCGGTCCTTCCTGCACAATCAGGTGCGGATTCTGGCCGGGACGCTGAAAATGGTCGGCGAGGGGTCGTGGCCGCCCGAGCGCGTGCGAACGGCGCTGGAGGCCCGCGACCGGACCGCCGGCGGGCCGACCGCGCCGCCGACGGGTCTTTTCCTGACCAGGGTGATCTACTGAATCCAGTTGATCACGATTTGCCTTAATCAGAATCGTCGTCCCGCATCTGCCGCAGGGTAATCCAGAAGATATAGAGCAGAAAGCCGACGCCGACCACGACAACCGCCGATATCGTGCCAAAGGATTCATGCACGATGACCAGCACCACCAGCGCAATCAACGTCAACAGAATCCGTTTCAGCAGACCGGCCATGGTGTCCGTCTTCCGAAAGCGCGGCCGCAGCACATCAGGTTTGAGGCGATAATGGCTGACAAAGAACAATTGCCTCTGGTGAAATGGAGCAGGTCCATTCATGTTGGATAAAGAAACGCACCTTACCGTAATCCTTTGACTGTTTGTACACAGCCCAGAGGTTCATGACAGCAGATTCACGTGTTAACGGGGCTTGACTGCTAAAATGCCCAAATTTGGCACGAAGTGAGGCAACAGACCAGTTCTTGCCAACAGCCCAAAAGCCGCCTGTTTGGAGCGTGAGTTGTACCCGGGCTCAAAGCCGGCTAACTGTTGGGGCACGTTTCCATCCAGATCTACGAGATAATTGGGATTCTGATAGCCGGGAACCGGCCAGAACATTTTTGCAACCTCGAACCCGGCGTTGCGCAGGATTTTTCTGTATTGCCTGTTGCTGTAGTTAACGATGCGATAGCGACCGCGCCCGGAGAGACGCATCGCCATATCCGAGACAGCAACGGGAAGCGCAGGACCGAACCGTATGCCGTTATGATCTCGCCCACCCAAAAGGTAGTTCCAGCCAAACCGGTTTTTCGAATGGATCAACAGCCGGCCACCGGGCTTCAGGATATTCAGAAGCGACTGAAGAAATGCCTTGTGCGCAGCCGCTATTGTCATGTCAGGTAGGCTTAATGGCAGATACTCGAACACGCCGACCATGACAACGGCGTCAAACGCATTCTTCGAGAACGGCAGGTGCAGCAGCTGGCTGTGACAGACAGGCTGGATGTTCTCGATCTTATCCTGCTCGATCATGATGGAGAGAAACGAGACGCGTTCCATCGAGCCATCCAGGGCAATGACCTTATCGAATTTCTTGGCCAGCGCGCGCGAAACGCCGCCATAGCCGGAACCAAAATCGAGAACACATTCGCCGCCGTCCGTGATCGGCGCTATGGACAGATCCCGCTCCTGACCCGTGATTAGCTGGACGACTCTGGGCCGTATCGGCTTGATGATTTCGTCAACCGCGCGGCGCCACCCGTTTTCCCTGGCAAATGAAAGGATCTTTTGCATTGTCTCACGGTCGAATTCACCGTGGCTGCTCTCATCCACCATGAAGCTGCAAACGCCGTCTTTGATGGCGTATGTGGAACGGCACTCGCGACAACACAGGTCGTTGCTCTCGGCCTCGAGGTTTGCGCCGCATTTGGGACAAGCAAATTTTTCCAGAAATCTCATGACTACTCTTCATTCATCCATGGGACATACGGCCAGATAGCGTCCTGTTATTAATCACAAAAATGGCTTATATGTTTTTCCAGTTTTTGCCTGTGCCACATCTTACGTTTTACATCGCCGGGTGGGCAGCTAAAGAATAAAGTAGAGTGTCGAACCGCCGCACAGGTTAAGTATATATTGGAGTTCGTAAGATGTTCATCGCCATATGCATGTGTGAACTCGGCCTTTAGTTTATCCAGAATCCTAGGAACGGATAAGACAGGGTTCCTCCAGCGAAAGCGGGTTTGCTCCTCAAGGGATATTAAAAACGTGCAGACGTCCCAACAAGGCGACATTTCCGTCCACTCCCAAATTCCAGGATCGATAACGGAAATCCTGCTTCCATCGGACAGTATATTGAAAAGGGTGAAGTCGCTATGTGTTGTTGCGATTTCATGATTGGAGCACGACTGCACCATGTATTTGATTTTCTCTCTGGTTGAGTAGGGTAACGCGCCAAAGGCGGCAGGCCGTGCTTGGACGTAGCTATCCAGTTGTTCGGTAATACTACCGGTATGCCGGGTAGCATCATGCCAGTGTCGAAGCCATCGCCCCGCCAGTTTTACTCCGTTGCGCAGGTCAGGGTAGCCTTTTAGTGCTTGCCGGGGCTTCAGCCCGGCAATGTTGTCGATAAGCGAAGGCAGCGGAGATTTTTTGAGGACAACCATAGCGGTGTCCTTGCAATAGCCAACGTAAAGGGAATCGAAGTACCTGACGCCCGCGAAGGAATCTTCAAACGACTTCAGAATGAGGGCCTGCCGTTCCGTACTTATGGTCTGCCGGGTGACTGAGGAACCAACCCTCTTGACGAAGTAACGTCCGGTCGCCCCGGTAGGATCTGGAATGGTGATCTGCCATAAACGCGACATTTCACGGTCGATTGGACTTATCGAAAGCTGCATATCCGGGCTGAGGACACCAGTATGTTCAAGGGTGCGGCGAATGTCAGCGAAGTTAAGGTCTTCCATAGGACGCTTAAATTTCCCTGATTAACGGTTTAGCTGACATGATCTGATCTAGCTTTTTGAAGATATAACATGTTCGCAGGTTTGAATGGAACCTGCGAACATGTTATCGCCTGTTAGTATCGCTCTCAGTGCAGCATGCCGTGGCTCATTCCGCGGATGAACTGACCCAGCACCAGCTCGCCGATGACCAGACCGACCGCCCCGCCCGGCGAGGCTTCCAGGGCGATCCGCAGGATGAACCAGTGATAGACCAGTATGACGATCAGGACGAAGAAGGCGAAGAACGCGGCGAAACCCGGCGGAACCCTGATAACCACGCCGAGAAACAGGACCAGAAGGTACAGGACAATCTGGATTGCCGCCGACCAGTTGAAGGCGACGATATAACGGATGTAGCGGTCGTCCTTGCCGATTGCCGGCGCGATATAGGCCATGACGAGCGGCCATGCCACCCAGCTGATCACGTAGGCGATCATTTCGACCGAAGCGATGCGGAGAAACCCGACATCCTGGTACAGCTCGCCCGAGCCGAGCGCGACCCAGATGATGTATCCCGGAAGGATGACGACGGCGCAGAAAAACGATTTCCAGTAGCCGTCGATCGAATCGTCCAGCCAGTCAATGCCGCGCGGGTCGCGGATGAACAGACGCCAGGCGCCGTAAAGCGAAATCAGCACCTCGTGGCGGGAAATCATCTGAAATAGCCGTGCAGCACGGCTTCGTAAATATCGGTCAGGTTTTCGATATCCCGCACGGCGACCTGTTCGTCGGCCTTGTGCATGGTCTGTCCCACCAGGCCGAATTCCGCGACCGGGCAGTAATCCTTGATGAACCGGGCATCGGACGTGCCGCCCGTGGTGCTGAGTTCCGGCCGTTCGCCGAGCACCTTTTCGCAGGCGTCGGATATGATATCGCTGAGCCGGCCGGGCGGCGTCAGGAAGGATTCGCCGCTGACCTCGATCCGAAGGTCGTATTTTCCGCCCTTGCCGATGGCGGCATCGAAGGTCCTGTGCAGCCATTCGGTCAGCGTGGCGGAGCTGTGCAGGTCGTTGAAGCGGATGTTGAAGGTCGCCCGCGCTTCGCCGGGAATGACGTTCGTCGTCGGATTGCCGACATCTATGGTCGAAACCTGCAGGGTCGATGGCTGGAAATGATCGGAGCCCTGATCCAGCGGTTCCGACGTGATGGCCTTCAGCATGTCGACGATCCGGTGCGCCGCGTTGTCCGCCAGATGCGGATACGCGGTATGTCCCTGTTCGCCGTGAATGGTCAGCCAGCCGTTCATGCTGCCGCGCCGGCCGATCTTCATCATCTCGCCGAGCCGAGTCGGATTGGTCGGTTCACCGACAATACAAATGTCGATTTCCTGCCCGTTCTCCGCCAGCCATTGCAGCATCTTCTTGGTGCCGTTGACCGAGGGCCCTTCCTCGTCGCCCGTGATCAGCAGGCTGATCGATCCTTCGGGCGTATTTTTCCGCAGCAATCGCCGCACCGCGACCACGAAGGCCGCAATGGCGCTTTTCATGTCGGTGGCGCCGCGGCCATACAGAATGCCGTCGCGGATTTCCGCGGCGAACGGGTCGACGCTCCAGGCGTCCGTCGGCCCCGTCGGAACGACATCTGTATGGCCGGCGAAACAGAAATTCGGCCGGGCCGTCCCATAGCGGGCATAGAGGTTATCGACATCCGGCGTCCCCTCCGCCGAAAACGGCAGCCGGTGACAGACAAAACCCATGCCTTCCAGGGTCGACTGCAACAGGTCCAGCGCCCCGCCTTCCGCCGGCGTCACGCTGGGACAGCGGATCAGGTCACGCGACAGGGCGACGGCTTCATGCACCGGATCAGTCCCGCAACAGGTCGTTGATCGAGGTTTTCGATCGGGTCTGCGCATCCACGGTCTTGACGATGACGACGCAATACAGGCTCGGCACCGGCGCGCCGGACGGGTCGGCCCGCCCCGGCAGGCTGCCGGGCACGACGACCGAGTAGGCGGGTACGCGGCCGATATGGATTTCGCCCGTGGCGCGGTCCACGATCTTCGTCGAGGCGCTGATGAAACAGCCCATGGACAGCACGGAGCCTTCCTCGACAATGACGCCTTCAACCACTTCGGAACGGGCGCCGATGAAGCAGTTGTCCTCGATAATGACCGGGTCGGCCTGCAGCGGTTCCAGTACGCCGCCGATGCCGACGCCGCCGGAGAGGTGACAGTTCTTGCCGATCTGCGCACAGGATCCGACGGTCACCCAGGTATCGACCATCGTTCCCGAATCGACATAGGCGCCGAGATTGACGAAGCTGGGCATCACCACGACCTGCGGCGCGATATAGGCCGAATGCCGCACGATGCAACCCGGAACCGCCCGGAAACCGGCGCTGCGGAAATTGTCACCGGTCCAGCCCTCGAACTTGGATGGAACCTTGTCCCACCAGGGCGTATTTCTACCCGGCCCGCCGGCGATGGTTTCCATGTCGTTCAGGCGAAAGGACAGCAGCACCGCCTTCTTGAGCCACTGATTTATCTGCCAGACGCCGCCGATCTTCTCAGCGACCCGTTCCTGGCCGGAATCGAGGAGATCCAGGGTATCGCCGACCGCTTCGCGAACGGCCCCTGTCGTTTTCAGGGAAACCGTATCGCGCGCTTCCCAGGCAGCGTCGATCGTCTGCCGCAAATCGTCGTGACTCATATCCGTCCAGCCTTTCAACTATATAAAGCGGCGCCGAATTTGGTCGCCTCGCCGGGGCAAGTCAACCCGGCGCCGTCATGCCGCTTCCTCCGCCAGGATTGCCTGCAGCCAGGCCAGCAGGTCATCCGCCACATGATGGATATGGTCGTCTTCCTCCAGATCCAGCGGATGGCGTTCGGTGCGGATCAGCACGGTCCCCATGCCCAGGTCGTGGGCGGGTTTCAGGTTCCGGTGAATATCCTCGAACATGACCGCGCGGGTCGGGTCTATTTCAAACAGCCGGATCATATCGGCATAGGGTTCCGGTGACGGTTTCGGCCGGTATCCGGATGCGATAATGTCATAAATTCCCGCAAAGGCATCGGTAACGCCAAGCCGCGTCATCACATTTTCCGCGTGCCGCCGCGATCCGTTCGTATAGACGATGCACCGTCCGGGCAGTTGCGACAGCGCATCGCACAAGGCCGGGCTGGGCGGAATGGGCGTCACGTCAATATCGTGGACAAATTCCAGGAACGCGTCCGGGTGAACCCCTTCGTTCGCCATCAGCCCGGCCAGCGTCGTGCCGTGCTCGTAATAATACTGTTTTTGAATGCGCCGGGCTTCGACAAGGTCGACCCCCAGCAGGTCGGAAATAAACGAGCCCATCCGGACATCGATCTGGCTGAAGAGATCGCAGGACGCGGGATACAGCGTATTATCGAGATCGAAAATCCAGCAATCGGTCTCGTGAAAGGGCGATTTCATCGGGGTCTTTTTCTGCATGGGCGGAGATTGCGTCAAGCGCCGGGTCGAGACAAGCCCTCTGAGCAACACTGTGGCAAGGCAAAATTTCGGATCGCGGCCAGTTCCCGACGATATGCCTAACCATTGATTAATGATTTCCAATTAGCCTGTCACACGGACGGCGCTTTTCCTCAGGTTTCGTCGTGTCGCAGAAACAGCAGTTCGAGGCAGAATGGTGACGGCCAGGGTCGCATCCATAGAAGATCACGCCACGCGGATACCTCCTGATACGATCAGGGTCTCGCATGCCATTCTCGTCAACTATCCGGGCCCGGCACTGTTGTGCGACGGCATTGGCCCGCCGACAGCCCTGAACGCGGAAGGCGAACGGCTCGCCGCCTGCCTGCTGCAACTTCCGCAGGTGTCGCAGCTTGAAAAGGTAAATGAACTTTGCGCGCAGGCGATGCGGCGCGGCGCGACACTGAAATACATGTTCTCGATCGATATCGACGGCGCCAGCCAGAGTATCGACGCCGCCTTCATGGCGGTTGGCGACGGCAACGTCGTCATACTGGGGCGGACAGCAACGCTTGACGTCAACATGCGGACGGCACTGGTCGAATCGCGCCAGCGCTACAAGGACCTGGTCGAAATTTCCAGCGATTTTGCCTGGGAAACGGATGCAAACGGTATCTATACCTTTGTATCCCCGCGGGGCGCCATGGGGTTTGCCGCCAGCGAAATCGTCGGCCGGCCCGCGCGATCGTTTTTGTACGTTCCCGACGCGGTGCCGCAGAATTTCGTGTTCGAAACCGAAGAACTGCTGGAACATGTGGAATTGTGGCTGAAGGACGCAACCGACAATCCTGTTTGCGTGCTCGCCAGCGCCATACCGCTGCGCCATGCCGATGGCAGCCTGACCGGCGTGCGCGGCGTCTGCCGGGACGTCACCGCCGACCGCGTGCGCGAGAACGAGTTGACCCGCCACAAGAAGCGCGAACAGATCATCTCCTATATCGTCGAAGCCGTTCGCAACGAAGCGAAGCCGGGCAACATGCTGAACGCAGCGGTAAAATCAGTGAGTCAAGCCCGGTCCGCCACATCCTGCGCCGTCTTCAAGGTCGGCGAGTCCGGCAAACTGACCCTGGCCGCAAAACACGGCGTCGTACCAAATGGCCGCCATCTGGCGGCGGCGATAAACAGCCTGGATCGCGCCATCGGGACCCAGGAGACGCTGCTGGACGGTTTCCGGATACTTGTCGAACCGACGCATTACCGGGAAGCGCCGAACGGTGCGACATTGCTGTGCCGCAGCGCGGCCACTCCGCCGTGGGACGATGACGACAAGCTGCTGCTGCAGGCGGTCGCGGGGCAACTGGGCATCGCCCTGCAACAGATAAACGACCAGCAGGAACTCGTGCGGCTATCCCGGACGGATCCGCTGACCGGCCTGTTCAACCGCCGGGCATTCCTGCAAGAATTGAGGCCGGCAATGGAGCGGACGCAACGCAACCGCGCCAGCAGCGCGATCCTGTATCTCGACCTGAATAATTTCAAACATGTGAACGACACCCTTGGTCATGAAGCCGGCGACCAGGTCCTGAAACGGCTTTCAGGGATACTGACCGGTATAACGCGGAGCTATGATTTTGTTGCGCGGCTGGGCGGCGATGAATTCGTGGTCTGGCTGGAAAACGTGGACAAGGAAACGGCCTTTCGCCGGGCCCGGACCGTACTGGCCAGCAAACGGATCCTGTGCGATTCGCCTATCCGGACACCGGGAAAACAGCTGGGGCTGTCAATTGGCATTGCGTTGTTCGAACACGACTATCCCGAGACGCCAGAGGAGTTGATGTCACGCGCCGATGAAGCCATGTACAGGGCAAAGAACAACAACAAACAGGATATCGCCATAGCCCGGCATAGACGCAGCGGCCGGCACGGCGCCTGAGGAAACAGGGTAGGATGCAACAGACCATTTCCTACGAGGCTTCCAGGCGTCTGGCCCGTAGCGGCAGCGTCGGGGAACGACGCGCCATCGCGTCTCACCAGGAAACGCGTCCTGAAATTCTGTACTTCCTGGCCGATGACCCGGACTCCGGAATTCGCCAGTGCATTGCGGCAAACGCTTCGGCGCCGCACCAGGCCGATTTTATTCTGGCGCGGGACGCGGACGACGATGTCCGCTGCGTTCTGGCTTCCAAGATCAGCCGCCTTTTTCCAAAAGTTTCAGCGGCGCAGCAGGACACCATGCGGCGCGCGGTACTGGACGTTATCGAAGTTCTCGCATCGGACGAAGTCAGCCGGGTCCGCGCCGTCGTCGCCGAGGCGCTGAAGGACGCGCTGGACGTTCCGCATCACCTTATTTTGCAACTGGCGAACGACAGCGACCTGCAGGTCTGTCTCCCGGTTCTCGAATGCTCGCCGATCCTGACCAATGAGGACCTGCTGGCGCTGATAAAGAGCGCGCCGGTCCAGGAAGCTTTATGCGCCATTGCCAGGCGCGAGGCGCTGGACGAAGACGTTTGCGACGCGATTGCCGTCACAAAGGATCATGAAGCGATTGCCGATCTGCTGGCCAATCCCAGCGCCCAGGTTCGCGAGGAAACCCTGGACATGCTGATCGACTCGGCGCCGGGCATCGAAGCATGGCACGCGCCGCTGGTGCACCGCCCGACGCTGCCGGCGGGGCCGGCCCGGAGAATTGCCGGATTTGTCGCACAAACGTTGCTGGAAAAACTCAGCAACCGCACCGATCTTACCGAGAAGACCATGGCGGCCGTCAAGGAAGCCGTAAAATGCCGCCTCAATGCCGTGTCTTCTCCTCCGCCCACGGTCGTAACGCGTCCGTTGTCTGCAAAGGAGATCGAATCGCAACAGCGCGCCATCGCGCTGTTTGCATCGGATGCGCTTGACGATCAGGCGATCCGTCGCGCCGTCACGAAAAATGACAGTCGCTTCGTTCAAACAGCGCTGGAACTGCGGTCAGGAACGAACGCAGGTACCGTTGAGCGGATATTCAAGGCGCAAAGCGGACAGGGTGTTGTCGCCCTGTGCTGGAAGGCGGGGCTGGACATGCAAATTGCCATGCAGATTCAATTCACGCTTCTGAAGCTCGCACCCGCCGATGTCGTGCGGTCGTCGAAACTCGATTCATATCCCATGCCCCCGGAAGACATGGAGGCAAAGCTCGCGTCTTTCGGGGATTCGGGCGTCAGGACTGCAGCAGAACGAAATTGATCCGGGCAATGGGATAAAGCCGCCGGTTCTCTGGAACGGCTGTTCCGGACGCGAAAACCCGACCTGCTTCAGCCGTTGCGGATCATCGTGCCGGAACCATGCGCCGTAAATATTTCCAGCAGGGTCGCATGCAGCGTCCGTCCATCGACGATGACGGCCGCCTCGACCCCCCCTTCAATCGCCTCGATGCAGGTTTCGACCTTCGGGATCATGCCGCCGGTCAGGGTGCCGTCCGCCATGCGGGCGCGGGCTTCCGCGACATTCATTTCCTTGATCAGGACCCTGTTCTTGTCCAGAACGCCTTCGACATCCGTCAGCAGCAGAAGCCTCGACGCCCCTGTGGCGATGGCGATGGCGCCCGCCGCCGTATCCGCATTGATATTGAAGGTTTCACCATCCGCGCCCAGCCCGAGTGGCGCGATCACGGGTATTATCTCGGACGAGGCAAATACGTTCAGGATACGGGGGTCGATCCTGGTCGGCTGGCCCACGAATCCAAGGTCGAGCACACGCTCGATACTGGAATCCTCGTCGCGGGTCGTCCGCGTCAGCTTGGTCGCCTGAATCAGCCCGGCGTCCTTGCCGGACAGACCTGCCGCACGCCCGCCGGCGCCGGCAATTGCCGCAACAATTTCCTTGTTGATACTGCCGGACAGGACCATTTCCACGATTTCAACCGTTGCCGCATCCGTCACCCGCAATCCGTCGACGAATTCGCTTTTGATTTTCAGCCGTTCCAGCATCGCCCCGATCTGCGGGCCGCCGCCATGCACTACAACCGGATGAAGACCGACCTGCTTCAGCAGCACGACATCGCGTGCGAAGGCGCTGGACAGCGCGGCATCGCCCATCGCATGGCCGCCATATTTGACGACGATGGTCTGGCCGGCATATTGCCGCATATAGGGTAGCGCCTCGGTCAGGATATCGGCCTTCGCAAGCCATTCTTCGCGCTGAATTTTACTGCTGTCGTTCATGTTTCCGTCCCGATTGCGGCAGCAATGACGCTGCGGTCGTAAATTTTACAGCAAAGGCTTTGGCGCCGCCACCATCGACAAAACCGTCCGCATTTCGGCGACGCCGTCACCGGTGCGCGAACTGGTCACCAGAATTTCCGGAATGGCGGCCGCGCGTTTTTTCAGTTTACCGGTGATATCGGCGACGCACGCCGACAGGGCGCCCGCTTTTACCTTGTCCGTTTTCGTCAGAACGATCTGATAGGGCACCGCCGCCTTGTCCAGCATATCCATGATTTCCGCGTCATTTGCCTTCAGGCCATGACGGCTGTCGATCAGCAGGCATATCCGCCGCAAACCAACGCGGCCACGCAGGTAGTCGCGGACCAGGCTGGTCCAGGCATGCACGTCCGATTTCGCCGCGCGCGCATAGCCGTATCCCGGCAGGTCGACCAGCATGAGCCTGCCGCCGAGATCGAAAAAATTGATCTGTTGCGTGCGGCCCGGCGAATTGCTTGTCCGGGCCAGCGTCTTGCGGCCGGTCAGCGCATTCACGAGGCTCGATTTTCCGACATTGGAACGGCCGGCAAAAGCGACTTCGGCCAAGCCGTCGGGCGGCAGTCCCGCAAGACTGGCCACGCCCATGACGAAGTCGCACTGCTGCGCAAAAAGGAGCCGTCCCTCCTCGATTTCCGCGTCAGAAAATTCGAAGGTCAGCTTGTCTTTCCCTTGGTGGAGCCGCCGCCAATCGCGACACCCTGGCGGCGCATGATCACATATTGCTGGGCAATCGACAGCGTATTGTTCCAGGCCCAGTAAATAACCAGCCCTGCCGGGAAACCGGCCAGCATGAACATGAAGATCAGCGGCATGAACATGAACACCTTGGCCTGCACCGGATCGGTGGGGGCCGGGTTCAGCTTCTGCTGCAGATACATGGTCAGGCCCATGATGAGCGGCCAGATACCGATATTGGCGAGCGTGAGAACGGCCGGAACATCCCAGGGGAAGAAACCGAATCCGGTCAGGATACCCGCCGGATCCGGGGCGGAAAGATCATGAATCCAGCCGAAGAACGGCGCATGCCGCATCTCGATATTGACGAACAGCACCTTGTAGAGGGCAAAGAAAACCGGGATCTGAACAAGAATCGGCAGACAGCCGGCCGCCGGATTGGCGCCTTCCTTCTTGTACAGCGCCATCATTTCCTGGTTCAGTTTCGCCCGGTCGTCGCCATATTTCTCGCGCAGTTCGAGCAGGCGCGGCTGCAGGAGCTTCATCTTGCTCATCGAGACATAGGACTTGTTGGCAAGCGGGAAAAACAGCAGCTTCACGAAAACGGTCAGCGCCAGAATTGCCAGCCCGAAATTCCCCAGATGGCCGTACAGCCAGTCGATCGCATAGAAAATCGGTTTCGTGAGATAATAGAGCCAGCCGAAATCGACCGCCTTGTCAAAATCGTAAATGCCCTGTTCGGCTTCATATTTGTCCAGAAGACGCACTTCCTTGGCGCCCGCGAACAGATGGCTCGACGTCTCGGTCGACCCGCCCGCCGGGACCGTCTGCGCAGCAGAAACGTAATCCGTCTGATAAAGCGGCCGGGGGCCCTTCATATCCGCGATGTATCGTACCTTGACCGGTCCGCTGTTGTCGGGAATCAGCGCGACCAGCCAGTACTTGTCGGTTATCCCGAGCCAGCCGCTGGTGACATCGAACTGCTGCGCGCCCTTGTCGCGCAAATCCTCGTAGTCAATTTCATGCAAAATCTCGTCCAGGACACCGATGGGGCCCTCATGCAGGATGAAAAAACCCTCTATATTGGGAGTCCCGGTCCGCGAAATCAGCCCGAATGGCGTAAGGGTCACCGGGGTTCCCGTGGAATTCCGGACGCGCTGCACGTTCCGGATCATGTAATTCTCGTCGATTGAAAATATCTGTTCGAACAGCAGGCCGGCGCCATTGTCCCACGACAACGTGACGGGCGATTGCGCGGACAACACGGAACCGCTCGCCTGCCACACCGTATCGAAGGACGGCAGGACGATTTCCTTCGGGCCGATCCATCCGAAGCTCGCGTAATAGGGCGTGTCGCCCTTTGTCGGATGCAGCAGGACGATATTCGCGCTGTCCGGATCGAGGGTCTCGCGATAGTCCTTCAGCACCAGATCGTCGATCCGGGCGCCCTGCAGGGAAATGGATCCCCGAACCCGGGGCGAATCAACCCTGACGCGGGGAGTCTGCGACAACGCCGCAGCCCGGCTCTGCATCGCGTCGGGGGCCGGTGTTGCCACGCCCGCCGCGTCGAGATTCGGACCCGGTCCCACCGGTATCATGGGTGCGGGTGTGCCATCCGGCAGAGTCGGGGTCAATTGCTGACCGCCGGGCTGACCGATCTGCCCCGCCTGATTCTGCTGTTGCTGCTGTTGCTGCGCCTGTTGGCGCTGTTCCTGTTTCGGCGCCTCGATAAAATAATTCCAGCCCACCAGAATCATGATGGAAATGACGATGGCCACAAGAACGTTTCTCTGATCACTCATACGTGTTGTTCCCATTCGCCTTTTCGGTGGGCGCGCGTCTTGCGGCGTTCCGGGACCGGATCATAACCGCTGCCGCCCCAGGGATGGCATCGCCCAAGCCGCCGAACGGCCAGCCATCCGCCCGCCAGCGCCCCGTGATCGTGTATCGCGGTTTTTGCATAATTCGAGCAGGTCGGCCAATACCGGCAATGCGCCGGTAGCAGCGGCGACACAACCAATTGATAGATCCGAATCAGAAGTCGCAGCGCGCGCGCCGCAAGGGTTGCCGGGACCGGTATCCGGTCCGTCTCCACGTGTCTATCCATCCCGCCATACCTTGAGCCGCTTCAATACCGATTCAAGGTCCCTTATCAATTCATCGAATGGCCGGACGGCCGTATTGTGTCGTGCTATCATTACGTAGTCATGGCCCCGCTTCGCATGGCGGGGCATAACCTGTTCCGCAAGCGCCCGCAAGCGTCGCTTGGCCCGATTCCGCTGAACCGCGTTTCCGGTCTTGCGGCTCGCCGTGATACCGACGCGCAGGGCGCTATCGGACGCCTGGTGCGCCAGCACCTGCAACACCAGCCCCGATGCCGCAGAACTCTGGCGCGCCCTCGTGACACGCACAAAATCCGCACGCCGCTTCAAACGGTCGTACGGCGTGCGCATGCGCTACAATCTTGGCGGCTGGCGTTCAGGCAGAGAGGCGCTTACGGCCTCTCGCACGGCGCCGCGCGAGGACTGTACGGCCGCCGGTTGTGGCCATCCGGCTACGAAACCCGTGGCGCCGCTTACGGACAAGACGACTGGGCTGAAAGGTGCGTTTCACGGTGGCTCTCCGAATTCTGGCTTGAAAATCTGGCCGCTGTATAAATTGTGCGTTACATCAAGTCAATCCGGTGCGGTCGGTCTGCTACAACTCGGCCCGGGCCATGAAACGGGCATGCGGGACCCGGGCATGGCGGCGATTCGGGAAGGACAGATATCACGTGAACGATCCATATGCCGATTCACAGTCGAAAGGAGGCGGAAACTCGCCATTCGGCATCAGACGCTTTTGGCCGGTTGCCCTGTTGCTCGCGGGGCTGGGCGCCTATTACGCCTTCGGGCTGGACGCCTATTTCAGTTTCGATCTGTTGCGCGAAAACCGCGAAATCCTGCTCGATCTGGTCGAGCGATATTCCATCGCTGCCGCACTGCTGTATTCCGTCGTGTATATCGTCGTTGTCGCCTTCTCCCTGCCGGGGGGCGCCTTTCTGACAATTACTGGCGGGTTCCTTTTCGGACCATTTCTGGGTACCGGCTATGTCGTGATTTCCGCGACAATCGGTGCAACCTTGCTGTTTCTGATTGCCAGAACAGCCCTGGGTGACGCCCTGCGCCGCCGCATGGGCCCCTCGCTGCGGAAAATGGAAGCCGGCTTCCGGGAAAATGCCTTCAGCTATCTGCTCGTCCTTCGGCTGATACCGCTGTTTCCGTTTTTCGTGGTCAACCTGGTTCCGGCTTTCCTCGGCGTATCGCTTCGGACCTATATCCCCGCCACGCTGATCGGCATCATCCCCGGCACGGTGGTTTTCGCGCAGGTCGGCGCCGGGCTGGGCAGCATCTTCGACAGCGGCAAACCCTTTACGGTGTCGGGAATCCTGACACCGGATATCGTCCTGGCCCTGTCCGGCTTGGCGCTTCTGTCACTCGCGCCGATCCTGTACAAGAAGCTGAAAGCGAAGCGGCGGGGCAGTTGACGAACCGGCACAGCCCCAGGCGGATGATCGTCGGCGCATCGCGTGAACAGGTGAAGTAGAAACCATGATGCGCAGCCTTTCAGCACGCCTTCTGGTTCTGACCGTTCTGTTTGTCATGGTCGCGGAAATTATGATCTTCGTGCCGTCCGTGGCGCGGTTCTACCATGACTGGCTGACGGAACGGCTGAGCGCGGCGCATCTGGCCATCCTGGCGCTGGACGTCGCGCCGGAAGGCATGGTCGATGACCGGATGCGCGAGGAATTGCTGGCGCACGTGGACGCCTATGCAATAAACGTTCACCGTGGCGGGGCGAAACTCGTCCTGGCCAGGGATACACCTCCGCCATTGCAGGAAACGATTGACCTTGTGGAACGCGGTCCGGTCGAACTCATCATGGACGCGCTCATGGTGCTGAGCCGGACGGAAGCCCGGGTAGTGCGTATCATCGGTCCGTCGCCGCAGGATTCCGAAACGATTATCGAGGTGGTTATCGAGGAACGGCCCCTGCAGGCGGCGCTGATAGCCTTTGGCTGGCGCGTTTTCCTGCTTTCGCTGGTAATATCGCTGTTTACTGCGGGACTGGTCTATCTTTCTCTGCACTGGCTGATGGTTCGGCCGATGCGCCGGATCACCGAAAGCATGACCCGCTTTCGCGAAGACCCGGATGACCTGCGCAATATTATCGAACCGTCGACGCGCAGCGATGAAATTGGTGTCGCCCAGCACGAACTTGCAGCCATGCAGGGCGTCCTGCGCGCCTCCCTGCGGCAAAAGGGTCGGCTTGCCGCGCTCGGCACGGGTGTCGCAAAGATCAATCATGACCTGCGCGGCATCCTGTCCTCGGCCCTGCTGGTCTCCGACCGGCTGGAAAACAGCGAGGATCCCGAAGTCCGGCGCGTCACGCCGACGCTGATTTCCGCGATAGACCGCGCCGTCGCCCTGTGCGACGACACGCTGGATTATGTTCGCCACGACCACACCGCCATGCGGTTCAGCCGGTTTCCCCTGGCGTCGCTCGTCGCCGACGTTCGGGCCACCCGGTATGTGTCGAAGGGCAATCCGATGACCGTCGAATGCGCGGTGGACGCCGCGCTGACGGTGTACGCGGACCGCGGCCAGATTCTGCGGGTCCTCGGCAATATATTGCAGAACTCGGCGGAGGCCGGGGCAACCGATGTGATTATCCGTTCCGATGTTGCGAACGGCATGGTCGCCCTTCTGGTGCAGGATAACGGGCCCGGAATGCCCGAACGGGCGCGCAAACGGCTGTTCGAACCGTTCGAAGGGTCGGCCCGCGCCGGTGGCACAGGCCTCGGTCTGGCCATTGCGCGGGAGTTGATGCGCAATCACGGCGGGGATCTCAAGCTCGACGCCACCGGCGAAACCGGCACGACCTTCCGGCTGACGCTACCGATAGCGTGAGCCGGATCAGTCCAGCGCCAGGGTGAGGGATTTCAGATACGACGATTCGGGCAGGTGGGGATGAACCGGATGGTCGGGACCGGCCCCCGCGTCGCGCAGGATCCGGCCGCTACGCCGGGCATCGCCAATTCCCTTGCGAACCGCCTCGCGGAACATGTCGGGCGTCATGTGATGCGAACACGACGCGACGAACAGTATCCCGCCCGGCGCCACAAGCCGCGCCGCCAGCCGCGCCATCTTCTGGTAGACGCGGCTGCCCGCCCCGATATCCTTGCGCGTCCGGACAAAGGCAGGCGGATCGGCGACAACAATATCGTATCGCTCGCCGGCGGCATCCTGCCGTTCCATTTCCTCAAAGGCATCAGCCTTGATGACACTGCAGCAGCTGTCGACGCCGTTCCGCGCCGCCGATGCCGCGGCATCGTCCAGCGCCGTAGCGGAACGGTCGACCAGCGTCGCGCTTGCCGCGCCGGCCCGAAGCGCCTGGATCGCAAACCCGCCGCCATAGCAGAAGACATCGATCATCCGGGCATTCGCGGCGAGGGACGCGATGAAGCCGCGGTTAGACCGCTGGTCATAGAACCAGCCGGTTTTCTGCCCGGCCGCGGGATGGGTGGTAAATTCCGCACCATTTTCCCGCACAAGAACCGGCGTGTCGCCATCGCCCCGCAGCACCGTCACAATTTTCGGAAGCCCTTCCATCTCGCGGCTGGCGCTGTCATTGCGCAGGATGACGGTCCCGGCGGCAAACACCCGGTCCAGTGCGGCAACCACCGTATCGGTCAGCCGGTCCATCCCCGCCGTGTTGAACTGGATCACCGCTGCGTCGGCATAGCGGTCGATGATCAGCCCCGGCAGCCCGTCCGCTTCAGCATGGATCAGCCGGTAATAGGGCTCGGAAAACATCCGGTCACGTAAAACCAGCGCAGCCCGCAGGCGAGCCTCGAAATAATCCGCATCCAGCGCGACATCGCCCCGCCGGTCCACGATACGGCCCGCCAGCAGCGTGTGCGGATTGTATATCGCCGTCCCGAAATTCTCACCATTGTCGCCGACGACATTAACGAGGGCGCCGGTTTCGAACGCGGCTTCCGACCGGGCGATTTCGTTGGAAAATACCCAGGGATGGCCGGTCTTGACGCGCTTGTGCCGCCCCGGCAGCAGGCGAATGGCAGGATACATGGTCATCAGCGCCCCATCACCACGCCTTCACGGCGCGGATCGGCTCCGCCGACCAGGCCGCGCGGCGTGACTTCGATGCCGTGCAGGCCGGACGTATGGCTGCGAATGGCGATATCATGGCCCAGCGCCATCAGCGCGGCGCGATAGGTTTCCGCCGCCGTGTCCTTTTCCAATTCCGTATCCTTGCTGTTTCTGTTTGCGAAATGCGGCAGGGAAATAGCCGACTGGATATCCATGTCCCAGTCCAGCACCGCTATAACCGTCTTCGCGACATAGCCGATGATACTCGTACCACCCGGCGACCCGACCGCAAGACGTAATTCGCCATCAGGGCCGAAAATCAGGGTCGGTGACATGGACGAGCGCGGCCGCTTGCCGGGCCCGGCGCGATTGATATGCGCCACCCCATCCCTGCGCGGGCGGAAGGCGAAATCGGTCAGCTGGTTGTTCAGGAAAAACCCCCCCGCCATGACGCGGGACCCGAAACCGATGGCGATGGAGGTGGTGAACGACACCG
Source organism: Alphaproteobacteria bacterium (assembly GCA_040905865.1). Classification (NCBI taxonomy): domain Bacteria; kingdom Pseudomonadati; phylum Pseudomonadota; class Alphaproteobacteria; species Alphaproteobacteria bacterium. Next base: position 87,805 of record JBBDQU010000022.1, on the reverse strand, counting down.
CATTGCCCCGCGCATCGACAATCGACATATGCGATGTGGACGGTTGCTCATCCGTTTCGCCGCCGCGTCCGGCCTGCTCGGGCAGGTCGCCGGGCGGCGCTGTACCCATGTCCTTTTCCGGATCGATCAGCGCGCCGCGCCGACGCAGGTATTCCGGGTCCAGCAGGGATTTCGCCGGAACCGGCGTGACATCCGCATCGCCCATATACCGGTTACGGTCCGCATAGGCGAGCCGCGCCGCCTGGGTATACAGATGCACGGCTGCCGGCGACCGTGCGCCCAGCGCCTTCAGGTCGAATGGTTCCAGCAACATGAGAATCATGGCGACGGTCAGCCCGCCGGTCGATGGCGGCCCCATCCCGCAAATCCGATAGAGGCGATAGGGCGCGCAGACCGGATCGCGCTGTTTCGCTTCATAACCCGCCAGATCGGCCAGGGTCATGAGCCCCGGATTTTCCGGCGTCGCAATGGCGGCGACAATGTCGTGCGCAATGGCGCCGGTATAAAAAGCGTCGGCGCCTTCCGCCGCGATCAGCCGCAGCGTTCGCGCGAACGGCCTGTTGACGAGCCGGTGACCGACCGGCAGCGGCGTTCCGGCGGCATCGAACAGGTATTCGCGCGCCGCGCGGTAGCGTTGCAGATGTCTCGATTCGCCGGCCAGCCTGTGCAGCCGGGGTGAAATGTCGAAACCGGCTTCGGCCAGTTCGATTGCCGGGGTGAAGAGATCCGCCCAGGGCAGCACGCCATGGTCCCGGTGCGCCGCTTCGAGCATCCGCAGAACGCCCGGCACCCCGACCGAACGGCCGCCGACACGGGCATCCCACCGGTCCACGAGGTCCCCGTCAGGTCCCAGGAACAGGTCTTCGCCCACGGCGGCCGGTGCGGTTTCCCGACCATCGTAACTGGCCAGCGACTTTGCCGCCGCATCCCAGTGCAGCAGGAAGCCCCCGCCGCCGATTCCGGAACTCTGCGGTTCGACGAGATTCAGCACCATCTGAACCGCAATGGCGGCGTCGATGGCGCTGCCGCCGCGATTCAGAATGTCGTAACCCGCCCGGGCCGCCAGCGGGTTGGCGGCCGCGACCATGAAGGATTTTGCGGTAACCGCCTGCTTCGGGGTGAACCCGCTTGCCGCTTCGGGCTCCGCGTGCTGGGCAGCGCCCGACGGCGCCCAGCCGACAAGCAGGATACCGATAAGAAAGGCGCAGCGGCGCAGCGAGACCAGCATGTCGTTATCCCGGATATTGCAGACAGCATTGTAAAGTCTTGGAAGCCCCGGGGATATGGCAGAGGGCTCGGGATATTACCCGGATGCACAATTATTGTGCTCCGCAACAATTGGGCTTATTGTGCCGCCGCCAAAGCGGAATGTGACGCATCCCGATACAGGAAAATCGCAAAAATGGGCGCCAAAATCAAAACCGGATTAATAGCCACCCCGCCAGTGGGCGGCGTGACAACGGCGAAAAGCACGAAAATCACCGTCGTCCGCGATATCGAAAGCCTTCGCGCGCATACGCGGGCCTGGCGGAAAAACGGCGAGACCATCGGCCTTGTGCCAACCATGGGGGCCCTGCATGAAGGGCATCTGTCCCTGGTGCAGACGGCGCTGCGGGAATGCGACCGGGTGGTTGCGACGATCTTTGTCAATCCGGCGCAATTCGCCCCCACCGAGGATTTCGAAGCCTATCCGCGCGACGAAGCCGATGATATCGCCAAGCTGGACCGGGTGAAGACGGACCTGCTGTTCGCCCCCGATGTCGCCGAGATGTATGCCGAAGGGTTTTCCACCAGCGTCACTGTTTCGGGAATCACCGCGGGTCTGTGCGGCGCATCGCGGCCGCATTTTTTCGGCGGCGTCGCGACCGTCGTAAACAAGCTGTTCATGCAGTCATTGCCGGACCGGGCCTATTTTGGTGAAAAGGATTATCAGCAGCTTCAGGTCATCCGGCGCATGGTCCGCGATCTCGACATTCCCGTGCAGATCGTCGGCGTGCCGACAATCCGCGAAAATGACGGGCTCGCCATGTCTTCGCGTAACTGGTACCTGACCCCGGAAGAACGCGCGATTGCGCCCCTGCTGCACCAGACCCTGCAGGAAACCGCGGCCGCCGCGGCCGCGGGCGAGCCCTGTGAAGACGCCACCGCGCGTGGCCGGGCGACGCTGGCCAGAAGCGGTTTTGCGCGGGTCGATTACCTGGCGATCTGCGACGCGGAGACGCTGGCGCCCCTGGAAGGGGTGGATCGTCCGGCGCGGGCCCTGGTCGCGGCCGTGCTGGGTTCGACGCGCCTTATCGACAATATTCCGGTACCGGTACGCGCCTGATCGAACCATTCAGCGGCGGCTGGAACTCGGTTCGGCATAAGCCGGTTCGATATCCCGTGGAAACAGGGTCCGGGTTTCCTGACTGGCCTCGGTCACAAAGATTTCGACCATCAGCCGGCGGGCATTCCCCGGGCGCGGTCACGCGGGGTTGCCCGGCGCCGGCACCAGCAGGCACCCCGAGATCCGCCACGCCCCGGATTCCAACTGCATCATCGTGTACAGCGCCATGATCTGCGCGCCGTCCGGCCCGGTCAGCAGGACACGCTGGACGACGCCGCCGGTCTGTTTTACGTCAAACACGTCCAGAAAGGTCACGGAGCGGGGTCGCAGCAGGGCCGCATAATCGCTCGCGACCGCTTCCATGAAATTCGCCGCCGTTCCGAACCGGGCCTGGATGTCGGGGGAGGCATGGCTGAACGCCGCCTCGCCATCGTCGCGGCCAAAGGCATCGAGCTGTTGCTGAATTACCCTGACGATACGCTCGCGGCGACCGGAATCCTCCGCGGCCGCCGGCGATGCAACGGCCAGAATGGCAATAACCAGGAACGATAGCGCTTTCATAGCCGGCACCGGCTTCAGTACGGGCACGGTGCGACGCACCGGCCTTGCGCCAGCATACATTTAATTCGGGCGATCAGGCGACGAATTCCTGCGGCAAACCGGCAATCAGCGTACGAAAATCTGAACCTCGTTCGCTTCGACATCGGGACTTGTCGTCGCCGACAGCTTCACGCGGTTCCCCGGCAGCCCCATATCCGCCAGTGTCCGCAGCACGGCTTCCGCATTGCGCTTGGTCTGCGTGCTGTTCAGCGCCGTCTGCGCCGCGCTGCCCCGTTTCGGCGTCACGGCAACCAGATCGAAGGACGCATCGGGTTTACGTTCCAGCGCCCGGCTGATCGCATTGTACAGCGCCTGCTGGTAAGGAATATCAGGCCGGTCGAAACGAATGACGACCAGCGGGCGCTCGCCCACGGCCGGGCCGGACGCCTGCGCGGCGGCGCTGGCCAGGTTCTGGCTTTGCGCAAAGGCGCGATTGACCAGGCTGGTGCCGTACAGTTCGCCATTCTTCACCGCCAGCGACATGGTCGTGATATTGCGGCGTTCATTGGCGACATAGGTCGTCTGGCGCGAGATATCCTCGCTCAATTCGTTCAGCAGCCGGTCGATCAGCACGACGGTGCCGTTGACTTCGTCCTCGAGAATCCGCAGTTGCCGGTGATCTTCGTCAACGGCGCCGCTCAGCGTGAAGGTGGCGCGCACGCTGTCGAGCAGCCATGCGGCGAGGCCCGCTTCGCCGGCCGCATCATTGGACAGCTTGTCCATATGGCCCAGACTCTCCGCGATATGCTCAAGCTGCTGCTGCGCATCGTTCCACTGCTTCACCATGACCGGATTGCCCGGCGTGGTGCCGATCTGCAGTCTGGCGTTCATATCCGCCACGATGGCATGATAGCGCTGCGACGCGGCCACGTTTTCATTGGTGATCTGCAGCATCCGGGAATTAAGGCCGGCCACCGAATCCTGCAGCTTGATCAGGTCGTTGCGCATCTGTTCGACCTTGCGGCCGACAAAAGTACCCGTCGGCGTACCGGCCACGGGGGCGGCAATCGTCCGTTCCACGGGCGCCTGGCTTGTCTGGACGGGCGCGGCGTAAACGGATGGCTGCGGCTCGGGAATATCGAGTCGCTGCGACGCAGGCGCGGTTGTGGATACGGTCGAAGCGGCCGGCGGCGGCGCGCCCGCGGGATCCGACCCGGACAGGGTCGGCCACAATGCTTCATCGGCCCCGCTGCACCCTGCAAGCAGGAATGCCGCCAGAAGACCTACGGTATAGCCCCGAAATTCCATTATAATACTTAGCCCCGGGATTACTGAAGTTTTATTGTTAACAGCAATAGACTGCTTTTTCATTAACATAAACTGTCAATAAACGCAGATTTTATTATCAGACTCTGCGGATACTAATGGAGGGTCGATCTGGGGACAAGCCGCTTTTCGGCACCGGAAAATGAGACCTCAGTCAACATAGGGCCTTGCGAAGCGGTGCCCTATTGAGTAGGTTCCGCGCCGTTGCGCCCGCGAGGCGCAGCCATTCGCGCCCGTAGCTCAATTGGATAGAGCGTCTGACTACGGATCAGGAGGTTGGGGATTCGAATTCTCCCGGGCGCGCCACTTCCTTTTATATCGTACCGTCGGCCGGACCGGTTCCCGGCGCGGATATCCACGTCCGGCGGACATGCTTCGCGCCGCTGCGGCAGATACGCGCCATTTCCTTCGCGCCTGCCTTTGTTCGTATGTGAACATCACGCCAAAGGTTGAGTCGACCGGCGGCGGCGAGGGGCTGGCGATTGTCGAAGCCTTCCGGGGCGATGTTCTGGTATGATTGCGGCTGTGTGAGGACGGCGTGGTCGACCGATGCCATCTGCGCGATGCCTCATGGTTCCAGTGGCCGTTGCTCGAAGCCGTGGTCGAAGGCAACATCGTCGCCGATTTTCCGTTATGTAACACGTCCTTCAACTGTTCCTGTTCCGGACATGATTTGTGAGTTTTCGGCCCATGCGTAGGCACCTGCTGGAAAGCCCGTTCCGGTCGCCGCTGACCGAGGCGGCCCCGCCGCCGGGACAGGAGGCGCCTGTCGAACGCGCCGAATCGGTTGGCCGTGCCGGGCAGCGGCGCCTGTCGATCCGAGAAATCGATGCAGGGTCCTGCAATGGCTGCGAACTGGAAATACATGCATTGAACAATGCGTTCCACGATATCGAGCGATTCGGGATCCGGTTTGTCGCCTCGCCGTCGCCGAAATGGGTCGTGCCATGCGGCGATTGCGCCCGCGATGGCGGCTGCTTCGCCGGCAGCCGGGCAGTTGTCGGCGTGGCCCGCAATGTCATTCCAGTGAACCTGCATGTCCCCGGGTGCCCGCCATCGCCGGGTCGGCTTCCGGAAAGCCTGCTTGCACTGCTGGCTTCGGCATAAGGCGCATCATGGCCATTCCCCTTAGCGCCATAATTGCCGCGGTTTTCCTGCAGACCCTCTGGGGCGCCAACACGGTGGCGATCAAATTGGGGCTTGAGGCCTTTCCGCCGCTGTGGAGTGCGTTCTTTCGGTTCCTGATCGGCGCCGGGTGCATCCTGATTTATGCGCAGTGCCGCGGTATCCGGCTGCGCCCGGAATCCGGGGAGTGGTTAGGCATTCTGGCGGGCGCCGCGTTGTTCATCATCCAGATTGCCGCGATGAATTTCGGCATTTCGATGACCACGGGGATGAGCGCTTCGGTCCTGTTGTCGACCTTCCCCCTTTTTGCCGCGGTGACATCGCATTTCGTCATTGCCAATGACCGGCTCACCGTGGCGAAGACGGCGGGCCTGTGTATCGCTTTTTTCGGAGTCGCCATCGTACTGACCGACGGCCGAATGCCGGATGTGGCCAGCCTGGGTTGGGGAAACCTGATCACGCTGCTGGCCGCCGCGCTGCTCGGATCGCGCCAGGTATTCAACGCGACACTGGTGCGGCGGATCGACCCGTTCCGGGTCATCTATTGGCAGATGGTCCTGTCGCTGCCGGTGTTCGCCGGGTCCGGCGCCCTGCTGGAGACCATTGCCTGGGAAAACGCAGGCTGGGTGCCCCTTGCCGGACTGGCATACCAGGGAGTCGTGATCGCCGGATTCGGTTTCATGATCGTCGCCTATTTTCTGAAACTGTACAGCCCCAGCGTCATGTTGAGTTTTGGTTTCATCAGCCCCGTTTCGGGCGTCGCCCTCAGTGCGGTTCTTCTGTCGGAGTCCTTTACCTGGCCATTGGGGGCCGGCATGGTAGCGGTTGCCGCGGGGCTGATTATTATTACGCGTAGCGACCGGAACGGGGCAACCTGACAGAAGCGCGGCGCCGGCATGATTTTGATCAGCCCAAGAATATAAGGCATGTGATACTACTTAAGATTTTCAATATTTCGGCGTATGAAAGCTAGTATTACTTGTTCAGCATTTGACCAGCTTCGATACTGCAGTAATTTTATTTAACTGATTGAAGTTTCTCGCCCGGACGTTTTCGAAGATTTAACGAAATTTGGGTACATCAGGCATATTACGATGCCTATACGGCCACGGAATCGCGAAAGAATGCGGATAATATGACATCTGTAATACCAGGTGACCGGGATCTGAACTCGGAGATAGATTCTCTCCATATCCTGCCAATGCATTTCCTGCCCCTGAAAACCCCGGGGCTGCGACACGCGCGGATGATCAAGAATGCGCGCGGCGACAGCATGGTTGAACTGTTTCACGACAGCGATACAGGCAGCGGGCAGGTCGATCCGTCCCGCCTTGCCCGCATGTTTGACTGGCCCGTCGGCGAAAAGCATCCGGACGGTGTGCTGATTGCGAAGTTGAGCCTGATGCAGAGTTTCGATGTCTACACTCTGCGGATGCAGTTGCGCGGTTTAGGCATCGAGGTCGAGAATATTGACGATCTGCGCCTGTCGGACAGGCGGCGTCAGGAACTTGACCGATATATGAGGGTCTTTACCCGCCCGCTGATGGACCTGATTTATTCACAGGATGAACAGATCGGGCTGGCGAGCATCAGCGACCTGATCGCAAGCTTCAACAGGGGCGACAACAGGACGGCGCGCGAGAACCTCAATCGTCTGGCAGGGAGGCTTAAAATCATTCTGGCCAAGCTGCCGGCGTTTCTCACGGATTACGGGGACGTGTTCCTGTCGCTGGCATATTTCAAGGATCAGTTTGACCGGCTTGTGCCGCGTCTCGACGCTCTGTTGAGGCGAATAGAAGAACTGAAACGGGACGAGATATGCCGTAGCGACCGGCACCTGAAGGATATGCTGACGAATGTCAGTTTGGACCTGAACGAAATCATGGCGCATATCGCCGGGCGCATACAATCCTTCGACAAGCATACGGAATCAATGTGGCAGAACCTGAGTGAGGAGACGTTTCGCAAGGTCAAGATCATGATAGAAAGCAATCATGGCACGATCGGCGGCATGTTGTGCGGCCTGTATGTCAAGATTCAGGGATATGAGGAGAAGTTCGGGGAGTCGGAAACGTCGAATCAGGTTTTGGTGGATTATATTACGGCCTATATCAAGCCGGGGATCGATCGGATCAAGAGTATCGAACGGTCCGCCCGTCTTGCGGAGCATCGCTAAAGCAGATTCACGCCCTGTTATTGTATCGTCAGTTTTGCCATGGTGGGGTGCAGCTTGGAGTTCTAAGGAAGCCGGAATTTAAGTTTTCTGTACTGACGTTTTTTTGCTGCTATATTAGGTTGAGGTTTCTCAGCACCGGTATCCTTCACCCGGCAATTATGAACCGCTCGCAACTACGAAACATAATCGACTCGGGCCGGGCAATCGCACTGGACTGCTATTCCATCGGCAAGGAAATTCCGGCCGGCGATGCGGTCGGCAAACTGTTTGAAACGGATATCCTGAACAAATCCGTCCTGTTGAAGCAGTTCGAGAAATCGCTGCCAACAGCGCGGCAGCCGATGATTATCAATACGCTGGTCTATTTCCCCTATGATTACGACAATATCTATGAGGGCGGTGAGTCGCTCAATTTCAGCGACAGCGGCTTTTACACTGCACTGGCGTTCAAGATCAGCCAGGGTAATGCAAGCAAGGAAGTGCTCGACCGGATCGGCGCCGACCTGAGAATATTGAAATTATTCGATTCGATGCACAGCCTGGATCCGTTCATGCTGCGCAGCAAGGCGGAACAGATGGGGCTGGAGGAGACAATTCACAGCGCCTATTTCGCAATTTCAAAGGCGGAATGGGACAAGATCCGCCTGCCGATACGGGAAAAGATTTCCAGGCTGGTCACCAAGGCTTTGTCGTCCCTGGCGGGTGGTGCCGATGTTCCGGCCCGCGAGCAGTATGTCGAACGCTTCCTGATGAAGATCTGGCAGGCGAAGGATGTCGACGGAATCGAACCTTTCATCAAGGCAATGCAGATCGCGCCCGAGAAGGCGCCGGAAGTGTTTTTTGCCTGGAAGGCGGTCTGTTATTATCAGGTGCGGTTCCATGAGGTTCAGGAAAAACTGAAAACCCTATTCAAATGGGCGGGGCACAACCAGCTTTGTTTTCCGGTGGACCATATCAGCCTTTCAAAGGAAGAACTTGCGCAAATTCGGGCAAAGCGGGAAATTCTGCGACAGAAAATGCGGGAAGGCTATGTAGCCGCGCATCAGGTTCTGGGCGAATATGAGCGCAGCTACAATCTGTTCGTCGATGAGGACAAGCCGCAGAAGTTCATCTCGTTTCTGGAAAGCTCGGAGAATTCCTATCTGAGCCTCGCGGCGCATGTTTCCGTGGCGACGCATAGCGTCAATCTCTGGAAATGGTATGTGGAGCAATATGGCGCGGAATTACGCCATGCACAGTTCCGGGAACTGTTTGACGGGCTGACGTCCTTCTACAGCGTCGACAGGAAATCCATGGAAACGGTGTAGCCGGATCTCCCGCGGGCCATGGCGCCCGATATGTGCCGCCGCCGCTTGTACCAAAAAAGCCCGCATCACGAAGATGCGGGCTTAATTTTGGGAAACGTTACGGTACTGCGGTCGTCAGACCGCCTGACCCTGTATCAGGCGGCCAGCCTGCGGCGCCGGCGTACCAGCGCCAGGCCGGCAATCCCCACACCGAAGAGCGCCATCGCGCCCGGTTCGGGAACGCCGCTGCCCGGCGGGTCGTCCGTCGCGCCGGCGATATTGTCGATCGCGCAGGAACCGGCGCATTTGACCATCATCGAAATGATGTTCTCGCCAAGATTTCCGAAGTCCAGGAACGCCACGGTGGAATCGCCAATCTTCGGAATGTCGAGCGAGGCCCAGTCATTGGTGGTGTCGTCCAGGAACCAGACCTTGCCCATATAATCGTTGCTGCTGGTCTCTTCCTCGATATCGAAGATATTCATTCCGACGAGATCGACCGCTTCCGTAAAGTCGAATTTCAAAACGCCGCCTTTTTCCTCATCGTCCGCGTCGGTCCCCGAGGAATAGCCACAGACGCCGCCAGTGTTGGAACTATAGTAAGTTTTAGAACCGCAATCACCGTCTTCCTGAATAATCAGGATGTTCCGGTAACCCGTTGTCGCAAGCGCCGAGCCGCCGATTCCGGTACCGGAAGTCTTGAAGCCGTTCCGTCCGTTATAGGATTCCTCAAGATCCGGATCCTCACCTATGGAAGCGGAAGAACTATCGTAACCGACGGCAAAAGTCGCCTTGCTGCCATACCAGTAATTGGAAGTCCTGCCCGCACTGATCCGGACACCCAGGCCATCCGCCGCTCCCTGAATACCGTCGAGATAGCGCTGAAAGGTGTTATTGCCTGAATCATTAAGGGCGCCCTTGTCACCGAAAATCGCGTCGCCCGCCAACGTGTTCCCGTCGCTGTCCTGATCAAAATCGATAACCCAATTCGCCGCCGAAACCGGCGCCGCCATGCCCACAATGGCAAGGGCGGTAAGTCCCCTCAAAATAATCTTCTTCATCGTCGCATCCAATCCCGTAACGCCCCTTAATCCAACATCTTTCCCAAAACCACCTTGCCACCTCATATATCAAGCAAGCTTTATGCCATATCCTGACATGGCTGTCTTTTCAATGTCTTACTGGATTTTTCCAGAACATCAGGGGTGATTCTGTAAAGTTTTTCGACACTTTTATCAGAGTCGCACCCAATTTATACAATTTTTACTCTTGTATTTCAATGGCTTAATTTGAAATTCACGCTTCGCTAACGATGTAAAGAATTCCGTCACGTGCGGTCCGGGGATTGGAATTCGATTCGCATTTGCAGTTCATCCGCCTATCTGTTCGAGGAGGCGTTTGGCCTCAGCCTCGAGGTCGCCAAGCTCGTTCATTTTCAGGATATCGTTCAGATGGCTGCGCGCCTCGTCATTTCGGCCCAGCTGGCTAAGCGCCACGGCCAGATGATAGCGGATGCTAGGCCGGCGGGACGCCCGTGAATAGGCGGCGCGCAGCAGTTCCAGGCCCTTTGCCGCCTCCCCTTGCCGCACATGGATCCAGCCGAGCGTATCCAGCGTTTCCGGCTGCCGCGGCGCCAGATTGTAGGCCGCTTCCGCGAGAGCCAGCGCCCGCTTGTCGCCGGCTTCAAGGTAAATTTCCGCGAGGTTATTCAAAACCATGGGATCGTTCGGCTCTTCCCGATTCAATTCCTCGTACAGCGCCCGCGCCGCCGGGATATTCTTCGCGCTCAGATAACCCGCCGCCAGCGCGGCACGCGCCGGATAGTCTTTCGGGTTTTTGGCCACCCAGGCTTCCAGCGGCGCCAGCGTCGGCGCCTCGATTCCCGATTTCCGCCGCGCCAGATACTGCCGGATCAGCAGGTCGCCGGAAACCTGAATCGCCAGTGCATCGCGATAGGCCAGGGCCGCATCGCCATAGCGCTGCTGACGGACATGGACATCGCCGCGCAGCTTGTCGCCTAGCGGGTTGTCCGGAAACCGGCTCGTCAGCAGTGCCGCACGCGCCAGGGCGTCGTCAAACCGCTTGAGGCGGGATTCGACGCTGACGATCGCCTCCAGGGCGCCCAGATGATCGCCGTTCGTGACAAGCGCCCGGTTCAGGGTCTCATAGGCACCCGTCAGGTCGCCCGCGGCAACCTGATAGCGGGCCGCCTTCAGCAGACCGTCGGCATCGTCGCGGATCAGGCTCGCCATGCGGCGATAGGCGACAGCCGCATCTTCGGACTTTCCGAACGCGGACTCGGCCAGGCCCAGCTGCTCCATGACATCGGGATTTTCCGGAAACCTGTCCCGGAGCTTGCGGGCGTTGCGCAGCGCCGCATCGCCGTCCCCGGACCGGCCGAGCATCTGGATCAGTTCGATCTGGACGGCCAGGTTATCGGGTTCCTGTTCCCGCGCCTTGGACAGCAGGGAAACCGCTTCGCGCAGGTTGCCTTCGCCGGTCGCGAGCGCCGCCAGTTCGGTCAGGGGCTGCACGCCGGCGCCGGGCATTTTCATCATGGATTCCAGCCGCGCCTTCGCGGCGGCCTTGTCGCCTTCCCGAAGGTCGATCTGTACCAGGTTACGATGCGCCGCGAGATATTCCGGATTGAGCGCTACCGCGCGCAGCAGATTTTCCCGTGCTTCCGCATCCTCGCCCTTGGCGTATAACGCGGTGCCGATGAAATTATACAGGACCGGGTTCGTCGCATGATGTTCGACCAGTTGCCGTGAAACCTGGATGACGCCATCGAAATCGCGATCGCGCATCCTGATCATGGCCAGCATCACGCCGGGACGCAGCGCTGCGGGATCCTTGGCTATCGCCGCTTCCAGTCCGGCGACGGCCTCGTCCCGGTTACCGCTCTGCAACTGGCTGCCGGCAAGCATCATCTGCAGCGTCGTTTCCTCCGGCTGCAATGCCGCGGCGGATTTGAGCGTGATATTCGCGTCTTCGTAGCGGCCGTGCTGCAGATAGGCCAATCCCAGCTGCCGCATGATTCCGACGTCGTCCGGCGCCAGCTTCGCGGCCATTTCGAGCTGCGCTATCGCTTCCAGCACCTTGCCCTGGCGCAGCAGCAGTTCACCCAGGATTTTCCGGGCGCCGGGGTGATACCGGTCGCGGCCGACATACTCGCGGCTGTAATTAAACGCATCATTGTAATTCTTGAGCGCCAGATTCACCACCGCCGCAAGCAGCAGCTTGTCCGGATCGCCCAACAGGTGTTTCCGATCCAGGCCACGCAGCAGCGTATCGGTTTTATGCAATCCGTCGAGGAAACCCGCCGTATCTTTTTGCCGCAGCTTCAACAATGCCTCGAGATAGGGACCGAACGGGTTTTCAGGATCGCTCTCCTGCACCATCGCAAGATCCGCGGCGCTTTCCTCGAAACGGCCCATCTTGAGGAGAATCATCGCGCGCGACGCCCGCGCCTCGACATATTCAGGCTGTAACTCTATCGCCTTGTCATAGCTGATCAGCGCATCCGCCTCCCGGCCGATGCGCCGTTTGGCCCGGGCATCCACAGCCCAGGCAAGGAAATTCCCCGGTGCGGCGACAACCGCCCGGTTCGCCATATTCAGGGCGGCATGAACTTCTGACCGCGCCAGATACACTTCCGCGAGCCCGACCATCGGCATGCTTTCATCGGGTCGCAGCGCCGCCGCCTTCTCGAACGACTCTTCCGCCTCCTCCAGGTCCAGACGCGCGAGATAGGCCTGACCGCGGACAATGCGGAGGCCGGCCTCTACTTCCATGCTGCGCCGTTCCGGCACAAACTTTTCGATGACCTCATCATAGCGTTCCAGCAGGTATGTCGCACTGGCCAGCGGCACAATCAGCAACTCCTCGTCGCCCCCCTCCACCAGGGCCCGGCGCAGTTCCTTCTCCGCCGATACGGCATTCCCGAGCCGCAGATAGGCCTTGCCGATCAGTATGCGCGCCGCCAGGTCAGCAGGATTCTGCTGCAACACGTTTTTCAGCTGGATGATGGATCCCTCGAAATCCTCTTCATTGAAGCGGGTGAGGGCGTTTTCATACAGGTTGTTGTCGCCACCTTCGGTCGGCGCCGCACGAAGCGCGCCGGAACCGGAAAAGACGATTATCGACAGAAGCAGCGACACCGCGATCCACGCGGTGCGAACCGCGCGACGACGGCACGCCACCGGAATCAGTACCGGCCTGTATATGCTGGTCACCATGGAAACGTTTTCCCCTTCAGCCCGCCAATTTTGCCTTCCCCGTGGAAAACCGGTCCTTACGAACAGCTTCAAACCTTCTCCAATATTGTCCGGAACGCACACACTGCAAATGGCTGCGCCGATCCGCCCGCAGGGCGCCGCCGACGATCATGCCAATCCTGCCGGGCACACTGGTTAGCCATTATTAATGGTTTCTCAATCGACCACCGTCACCCAAATGGGTGATCCACCTGTCACGGACGACAAAAGACGGACGTCGTCCAGCGCGCGGCCCCAGATATTCGCCGGCGACGCAAGGCGGATTTCGCCGTCCCGGGAAATCGGCGTCGGCCCGAAGCCGATGGCGATCGAATCGCCAGCCAGCCAGAACGCCAGTTCGCCCGCCTCGACGACAGTGCGGGCATCCGGTTCCGCCGGCACGCTGACGGGAGTCGCGAAATATACCTCATCGCCCCAGATGCCAGCCGTGGATTCAAAGGGCAGGGCGGCATACAGCGCGTCCGCGGTCGGCGTATCGAAGAGTTCCGCTTCGATTTCAACGGAACCGATAACCATTTTCAACCGTCGCATGCCTTTCTACCTGCTTTTGTCTTTCCGATTGTTGCACCTGTTATTTCACTTGCCGACGGCGCCCTCAACCGGTTTTGCCCCGATTTCGACCATTGTACCTGTTTTGTTCCAAAATTCAATCTGGTATATCTATATGCATGCCGGGAAACACCGACAATTCACGCGATACCAGCATCGCCACGGAGATCGCCCGGGGTGTTGCCCGGCTGCTGCGCAATATGGACGCGGACTGCCTGTTCGAGTTCAAGCTGCGGACCCGGCGGCGCGCCGATGTAATCGGCCTGGGGCCGGACGGCGCCTTCACCATCGTGGAGATCAAGTCATCCATCGCCGATTTTCGCGCCGACGGCAAATGGCCGGACTATACCGGCTTTTGCGACCGGTTCTATTTCGCCGTGCCGCCCGAATTTCCCGTTCGGATACTGCCGGAAGGCTGCGGCGTCATGTTCGCGGACGGTTATGGCGGCGAAATCGTCCGGCCCGCGCCGGAAATGTCGATGAACCCGGCGCGCCGCCGGGCGCTGACCCTGCTGTTCGCCCGCACCGCCGCAACGCGGCTGATGCGAATGGCCGACCGGCGCATGATCGCCGGCCTTTAGGTCATGCGGTTACTTGCCGAGACGGCGCAGCGTTTCGGTGGTGCTGTGACCGTCCAGAATCTCCGCCAGGACCACCTTGCCGCCCCAGGATTCGACCTCGTCGCGGCCGACAACCGTATCGACCGTGTAATCGGCGCCCTTGACCAGAATATCCGGCCGCAGGGCGGAGATCAGGTTCAGCGGCGTGTCTTCGGCGAAGACCACGACGAGATCCACCGCGCTGAGCGACGCCAGCACCGCGGCGCGGCCCGCTTCGTTCTGCACCGGACGCGCCGGCCCCTTCAGCCGCCTGACCGATGCATCGCTGTTCAGGCCGACGATCAGCCGGTCGCATTGTGCCCGCGCCTGATTGAGCAGCGAAATATGGCCAGGATGCAGCAGATCGAAACAGCCATTCGTAAATCCGATCCGGCGGCCCTGGGCGCGCCATCCATCGGTGCGGTCGCGCGCCGAAGCCAGCGTCGCCACCTTGGCCTCGCCGGTCAGGAATTCCTCCTCGTGCAGCGCCGCGAGGATTTCGCCGGCATAGGCCGCCGCGGTACCGACCTTGCCGACCGCGACCCCGGCCGCCGTATTCGCCAGCCGCGCCGCCAGCAGCATCGGCGCCCCCAGCGCCAGGCCGGCGCCCAGCGCCGCCGCCACCGTATCGCCGGCGCCCGACACGTCGAACACCGCCCGGGCCCGGGCGGCCAGATGATCCACCCTGTCGCCCTGCACCAGCGTCATGCCCTGTTCGCTGCGTGTCGCCAGCACCGCGCGGACGCCGCAATCGGCAATGATCCGGCGGCAGGCCGCGACGATGGCATCGTCGCCGTCCACCGGCAGACCACTGGCTTCCGCCAGTTCGGCACGGTTCGGCGTCACCAGCGTCGCGCCGCGATATCGGGCATAATCCGCGCCCTTGGGATCGACGACAACCGGCTTGCCCGCGTCATTCGCGGCGGCAATCAGCGCCGCGATCAGACCCGGATCGAGAACGCCCTTGCCGTAATCCGACAGCACCAGCGCGGCGCAATCGGCCAGCGCCGCCGCCGCGCGGTCCCGCAGGGTCTTGCGCCCGGACTCGTCGATCGTCACCGGGGCTTCGTGATCGGCGCGCAGCAATTGCTGCCCGCCGGTCACAAAGCGCGTCTTGATGGTCGTCCGGCGTCCGGGGACGGCCACGAGATGCGCCTCGGCGCCGCGGGTCGCGCCCAGCAGCGTCGCCAGCGCCGCGCCGGACGCGTCATCGCCGACCGCCGCGACCAGCGCGGCCGACGCGCCGAAGGCGACGAGGTTGCGCACCACATTGCCTGCGCCGCCGATCATTTCCGCTTCGTCCTCGACCAGCAGCACCGGGATGGGCGCTTCGGGCGATACCCGTTCGACCCGACCGGTCACGAACCGGTCGAGCATCAGGTCGCCGACGCACAGCACCCGAGCGCCGTCCATCCGGCCCACCAGGGCCGCTATTTCCGAAATTTCCGTCATGCCCGCCGCCATGTCCTGCATTTCACTGTCGCGTGGCTAATCCATTCCCCGGCGCCGTGCAAGACCCGCCGCATGACTGCGGATCAGGCCTGAAGAAACGACCGCCGCGTTTCCGACAGCACCACCGCTGTCAGTTCCCTGCCATAGCCCGCGCCAGTATCGATGCCGATCCGGTTGCGCCGGTTCACCACCTGGGTCACGGGCGTATGGCCATGCACGATGACATGGCCGTGGTCGTTGTCGGAATCGGTGAATTCCTCGCGAATCCACATCAGGTCCGCCGGTCGCTGATCCGCCAGGGGCCGGCCGGGCCGCACCCCCGCATGGACGAAGGCATAATCCCCTTCGACATGCGACAGCGACAGCGTTTCCAGAAACCGCCGGTGACGGGCGGGGAAGTTCGCCGCAAACGCCTGACGGTGCGCCACGAGATCGGAGTAATCGGGCATCGCCCCCTGACAATCCACCCCGTAGCTGCGCAGCGTCGCATCGCCGCCAAAGGCGATCCAGTTCGCGCCCGATTCCAGGTCGCCGTCCAGAAACTTCAGGACAATATCTTCGTGATTGCCTTTCAGAAAGACGCTGTCGAATCCCGAAATCGGCCGATCGATCAGCCGATCTATGACGCTTGCGGAATCCGGGCCCCTGTCGAAATAATCGCCGACATACACGACAACCCGGCGGCGTTCCGGCGCCGTCGCCGCATCGTCGGCAATCAGCGATTGCAGTTCGGCCAGCCGATCCACATGGCCGTGAATATCGCCCACCGCGTAGACACGCGTATCGGCCGGCGGCCGGCTGTGAAAACCTGTCTTGAAGCGCTCGAACATGCAGGGCCAGAGACTATTGTTCCTCCGTGATCGCGGGATTGCCGAACGACGCCCATTCGGTTCGCCCGTCACGATTTTCAATATAGTGGATCAGCGCCGTCACCGCACGCCGGTCGAACGCCGCGCCCGATTCCTTTTGCAGGATCGCCATCGCACGGTCAAAATCCATGCCCTGGCGGTAGGACCGGGCGCTGACCATCGCGACAAAGGTGTTCGCCACCGCCACGATCCGCGCGGTCGGCAGGATATCCTCGCCCTTCAGGCCATCCGGCATGCCGGTGCCATCGAAATGCTCCTGCAATTGCCGGATTGTCTCGGCGACGGGTCCATCGAATTCGATATCCGCCACCAGATCGGCGCTGGCGAGGACGCTGTCGCGGACCATCCGGATTTCGGGTTCGGTCAGCGCCTCGGTCTTGGTCAGCACCGATTCCGGAACCGCGATCTTGCCGAGGTTCATCAGGTTGCCGGCGATTTCCACCACTTCGCCATCGGCGGAATCGAGATTCATTTCCCCGGCAATCGCCCGCGCCACCATGCCGACACGGACCGAGTGATTGGCCGAATAGGGGTCGCGCCGATCGACCACGCCGACCAGCGTATTGACCAGCTGGCGCATGATCCGCTCGCGTCGGGTGCGTTCGAGCACGGCCTCGGTGATATCCTGGGAGACGACCAGAACGCCCTGCCGCTCGTCCCGCGTTACAGGCATCGGAATCAGATCGGAACTGTAAACCCGCTCTTCACCGGATTCCTCTTGCATGGTGTGAATGTGGCTGGCGGGTTTCGCCGCTTCAAGACAGTCCGCGACCCAGCCCGCGATCTGCCTGCCGACGACCGGTCCCACGATGCTGCTGACATGCTTGCCGCGCAGCGACTGCCGGTCGAGTCCGCTTTGCTCCACAGCCACCCTGTTGAACCAGCGGTAATGCCCGTCCGGATCGTAGATGATGATCGAGTTCGGCTGGCTGTCGGTAACCAGATGCATGAAATCGCGCTGGTTCTGGAACTCCGCGGCCAGTTTCTCGAACCGGCGGGCCGCTTCCGTCGCGCGGCGCGAGGCGCCGTAATACCACAGCGCCGCCATGCCGATCAGGACCAGCCCGATAATCAGCAGGAAGGCAATGCCGATCTGCTGAATGCGGGATTCCGATTCGGCCAGCGCCTCGGCGACGTCCACCTTGTACATGAGGACCCATGGCACATCCGAGACGGCGCGCGACGTGACGAGAACTTCAGTATCGTCGTAGTCGCGTTTGCGTGCAAACCCGCCGGGTGATTTCAGGGCGAAACTGGCCGCGAGTTCGGGCGTATCCTCCGCCAGCCGGCGCGCCAGGGGGGCGGTGCCGTCCGCCTGCGGCGACAGGTACGCCACGGTCACGCCGTCGCGCTGGACCAGCAGCGCCTCCGCCGTGACATCGACGCTGCCGGGCTGTTTCAGGCGCGCGTAGAGTTCAGGCGATGCCGGCTTGACGCCGAGCACGCGGCCGATCGGCGCATCCGTGGCGACATCCGCCTGCACATCGAGTATCGGGGCAAGAAAGGCGATGACCGGCGCCCCTGACGGACCGGCAAAAATACTGGAGACCGCGCTTTTGCCACGGTCGGCCCCGGCGATGAACGTCGCCAGCGGCCCTTCGATCAGGGGCATCGACGGGCTGGCCACGATGGTCCGGCCCTCGCCATTCAGTAGCGCGATACCCGCCACGCCAACGGATCCCACGTTGGCGGAAACGGCGGCGGGTGCAATTCCCGGTACGAATTTTTCGCGCTGGGCCACCACTGTCAGCAGGTTGCGCAGATAGGTCGCTTCCGCCGTGTCGGCGCCGGGATCGGCTTCCGCCAGGACCGAAAGATAAAGCTGCAGCGAACCGTTTTCCGCGAGATCGCGCATTACCGCCATCTGCGATTCGATCCACGATTCAACGTCGGCGAGGCGGCTGTCGGCGACAATGCCAAGGCGCTGCTGCCAGCGCTTCAGTTCGCGCTCCCGCTCCGCATCCGTGAACTGGAACACCGCCAGCACGCCGACACCTGCGGAGAAAACAATTGCCAGGGCGGTCAGTACCATGCGCATCAGGGCCTGGCGGCCATCGGGTTCTGTTTTCGCGTCCTGCACGGCAATCCTCGCAATATCGCGGCGGCAATCGTTTTAAATGTATGGGGCACAGTTAATTAAATTCGTTAATTTATAATTAGACGTTTTCGGCCAGCCTCAAATGAGGGTCACGATTTAGGGGTCACCGTTGCGAGAAACCCGCCGGCATCTGGCCAGGACGTTTCTGGCCGGCGTATTTATCGCGCTGGCCGCGCCATTCGCGACGATGTATTCCGTGGCCAGCGAAAACCTGGAAGCCGGCGCCGCCCATCCCCTGCTGTTCGGCACGCGCGAGGTCCGTTCCGCCACGCTGACGAAGTTCAGCAAATGGACCGGCGTGATCGCCCGCTACGAGTCAGAGCTGCATGCGCGCCGCCAAAAATGCCGGGTATCGCGGGTGAACACCTGCGCCCTGGAACGCTGGGAGGGGTTCCTCGAGGACATCGCCGACCTGCCGCGCCGCGAACAGATCGAGAAAGTGAACGTTTATGTGAACGAACGTGTCTATATCGTCGATCCGGTCAATTACGGCATCAAGGATTACTGGGCGACGCCCAGGGAGTTCTTCGATCGCGACGGCGACTGCGAGGATTACGCGATATCGAAGTATATTTCGCTGCGGGCATTGGGCATGCCGGTCAGCGACATGCGGATTGTCGTGCTGAACGACCTGAACCTGAAAATCGCTCATGCCGTTCTGGTGGTTTATCTGGATGGCGAAGCGCTGATTCTCGACAACCAGATTTCGCAGGTGATCAACGCCGACCGCATCCGCCACTACAAGCCGATCTATTCGATCAACGAAAAGAACTGGTGGCTGCATCGCGGCTGATACCGCGCCGGAAGGTAGGGCCGCATCCCAGCCGCCCGCGACCGACCAGCGTATAGGCGTCAGAATATCGCCGTCACATTAAGGAACGCACGCGTCCCCGTACTGTCGCGGGTATTGACTTCCCGTGTCAGCGGCTTGGCAATTTCCAGATTGATCCGGAACTGCGGCGTAATGATGAATCTGGCGCCGCCACCGACAGAAGACACTGAATCACGAGTCGTGCCGTCGCCGGCGACGTCGTTCCAGACCGAGCCCAGATCGTAGAACGTATAGGCCTGATACGCACTGAGCCATTTCATGCCGGTATTTGCGGTGTAATGAAGTTCGAGCGAACCCGCCACGGCGCTATCGCCGGTCACTTCCGAAAAATCATAGGCACGGCCATACTGGGTGCCGCCCAGGCCCATTTCCTCACCCGCGAGCAGGGGCTGCGCAGACCACTGTCCGCCGACCTGCGCCTGGAGCCCGACATTGCCGAACAGCGCCTGCTGCCGCGTGATGTTACCGGTCAGCTTGGTGAAATCGCTCCTCCCGTCGGCCAGCGACAGGTTGCGCGATCCCTGTTCCGTCGCGTCGAGGATGTTCAGACCCTGGCTCACCTGGGCGGTCAGGTTCGTCGAGCCGCTGCCATGGGTCAGCCAGTAGTCAAAGCCGGCGCGGAACACACGCTGACGGTCGTCGCTGGTGGTGCGGTCAAATGCCGTCTGGACCGAGTCCTGATAATCGAAGGCTCCCTTCACCCACAAATTCTGCTTGCTGGCGAGGATGAGCGGATAGCGCAAGCGGAACTGGGCATGCGTCGCCGCACTTTCTACACCCAGGATGTTTTGTTCCGATCCCGGATCGACCGCGGTCTGGGACAGTTGGAGCGCGTAGCTCAGCCCGTCATCGCCCACCGCCTGGGTGAACGATCCCTCCAGATACATCAGTTCGCTTGGCTGAGTAGGCACGGTAAACATGCCGAACTGGAAGCGCTCGCGCCAGCCCAGCAACCCATTCAGCCCCACGCTTGCCCAGCCCTGGGCCCGACCGACCGCCGGCGTACCGCGATTGTCAACGAAGGCAAAGCCGTCCACGGGAGTATGGGTCGTCCGCAGCACCACAGCGTAGCGCCCGTTATCCGCGTCGATAGCGCGCAGCCGGGGCTCTACCCGCAGCCCTGCGGTATTGTTGATCAGGAGGATCGAACGCTCCAGCGCCTCCAGACGCAGCGGCCGCTCCGCTTTTATCCGGCGGGCATAGATATCGACCGCGTCCTGCGGGAAGTCCTGCCCTTCGTAAATGATTTGATCGACGTAGCCCTCTATGACCGTGATTCGCACGACGCCGGCGGCAAGATTCTGCGGCGGCGCGATCGCGCGTGAAAGGACATAGCCTTCGTCGCGGTATTTCTTGGTGATCCGCGCAAGAATGTTCTCAATATCCGCGAGCGTGATTTCCCGCGCGAGAAGGTCTTCGTAATACGGCGCAAAATCGACCGGGTCGAACACCGTGGCGCCGTCTAAAACCACGGCGGCCAGAACGAAGCGGTCGTCGGTTGGTCCCGCCGTTCGCACGGGCTGGTCGGGCAACAGGCGGATTTCCGTTTCGGCAGGTCGCAGGCTGGGCTTCGACTGCTCAATCTGGCGTTCGATCTGACCAGGCTCCGCCGATTGCTGCGCGCCAAGCGGCAGCGCTGTAAAACAGATACCTGCCAACACGGTGAAGAACAATCGCATTGTTTGCCGGGTTCCGGTCATTGCACCATCGAAACCAAAGTTTCTTCCTCTTCGCATAAGGCGCTCGTATTCAACAGGAAAACATCGATCAATGCGACTTTAAAGTGAGGATAAGGCGCCTAAACAGTTGCTTAATTTAGTTAAAATTTTAACAGTTCTTTCGTTTTATTTTCCTAAAATGATCAAACAGAAACAATGAATTATTAATCAATGATACCCCATTTGGAGGATTATTCCCTTTTGGATCCATAGTAGATGTTATTCCAATATGGATGCATGTCGCGCTTTGACCTGGGATTTAAATTATGAGACTTCTTGATCGCCGCCCCCTCTTCATCCTCCTGATAGTGATAACCGGGTTCTTTGCGAATACGGTGCTGGCGCAGAACAGCCTGCCCTGGACCGTGCAGACTGTCAGCGGCGATGCCCGCCACACGATCGGCGCCACAGAATCGCCGCTGGCAGGCGGTGACCAGGTTGGGATCGGCAGCAAAATCACAACAGCCGCGGGCGCAAGGGTTATTCTGGCCCGTGGCGCGGAACGGATGACCATGTCGCCGGGCAGCGAGATCGTCATCCCGGCAGAAACCGGCGGCATGGTGACCCGCATCCTCCAGAACCTGGGCACGCTGCTGCTGAAGGTGAACAACCGGCCGGAACAGCATTTCGAAGTTGCGACACCGTATCTCGCGGCCGTTGTCAAAGGCACGACCTTCACAGTGAGCGTCGATACGAACGGCAGCGCAGTGCACGTCATCGAAGGGCTGGTCCAGGTAGACGACGTCCGATCGGGCCAGAGCGGGCTGGTTCGCCCGGGTCAGACCGGTGTTGTGCCTTCGACGCCGGGCGGCGGGCTGGAAATATCCGGAAACAAGGCGCCGGTGCAGGAAACACAGGTCACCGCAACGGCATCCGATGATTCGGCCCCGGCATCTGACGATGCGCCCGCTTCCAAAGCCAAGCCTGAAAATGCAAAGTCAGAAAGCCAGGTCGCAGTGAGCAAGAAATCGGCCGGCAAAGGTACGCTTAAATCTGGCCTCAAAATATCCAAGGCACTCGGCGCCGCCAAGATTGATATTGCGACGCTCACAGGCGGATTCATTGTCACCGACGTCGGCACCGGCCTCAACGCCGGCAGTGAAATGGAAGAGAAAAGCGTGTCCGGTAACCCGGCAACAACCCCGGCAGCTGAATTGCCGGAAGTTGCCAACAACGATGGCGGGAACGGCAATGGCGGGAACGGCGGTGGCGGGAACGGTAGTGGCGGCGTCCCGGCAAGCGATACGGCACTCGCAACCGCAGCGGTCCCGGTCAACTCTGGTGGCAATGGAAATGCGGGCGGCAACGGTAGTGGTAATTCGGGAAACGGCGGCAGCAATTCGATTAACCCGGCAAATGCGGCGGCGGCAGCGCAAGCGCCAGTTACCGGTATCAACGGCGCTGCCGGGCAGGGCAGCAGCGGTTCGGTAGTTGCTGCGGCGGCACCCATAGGGGCGGCAGCAGCGGCGCCGGCCGTATCTGCCCCAGCCGTATCGGCGCCGGTCGTGACCGCACCGG
This sequence comes from Alphaproteobacteria bacterium, assembly GCA_040905865.1. Lineage (NCBI taxonomy): Bacteria > Pseudomonadati > Pseudomonadota > Alphaproteobacteria > Alphaproteobacteria bacterium. The sequence continues at coordinate 65,114 of JBBDQU010000022.1, read as the reverse complement.
TCGTGTCGGCGCCGGTCGTGTCCGCACCGGTCATGTCGGCGCCGGTCGTGTCCGCCCCGGCCGTATCGGCACCGGTCGTGGCCGCGCCCGTTTTCACGCCGCCGCCAGTCGTCGCTCCGGTGGTATCGGCCCCGGTCGTGACCGCGCCCGTTTTCACGCCGCCGCCAGTCGTGGCTCCCGTGGTATCGGCCCCAGTCGTAACCGCACCGGTTGTCACAACACCGGCCGTCTCAGCGAGCCTGTTCTAGAAAGGCGGACGGGCATCCGGTTAAGAAGCGTTTAACATCGAACGCGTATCATGCAGAAAGCGTGGTTATCATTGTCCCGGGGAATAACGCGCCACTTGTTGTAACCAGCACGGAATGACCGGCATGACAATTGATGCGGAAACGAACGCTGCCAGCCGCCGCAGCCTCCTGCCGCAACGGGTCATGCAATTCCTTCCGGCGGCGGCGGTCACGACATTCATTACCGCTATATATCTTCTCGGTGGATTAGTTGTTGTTGATAACAAACTATCGGATTTCAGTTTCACGCTGAATCCGCGTCCGGCATCCGGCAACCTCGTCCTTGTTGCCATTGACCCGAAAAGCATTGAAAAACTGGAAATCTGGCCCTGGCCGCGCCGCTTTCACGCCCAGGTGATAGATAACCTGCTGGCGGCCGGGGCAACGCAGATCGCTATTGATATAGATTTCAGCGCGCGATCACGGCCGGAGGAAGATCGCATCCTTCAGGATGCTGTCAGGCGCAGCGAAGGCCGGGTCACCTTGCCGGCTTTCAGCCAGTTGAGCCGTGCAGATGACGGTTCTCGAATTCTCAGTGAATCAGTGCCGCTTCCCGAGTTTCGTCAGCATGCGCGGCTCGCCTCCGTAAACGTGAGGCCGGATCCGGACGGGCTGATACGCCGGATATCAACCCGTGATGCCGACAAACCAACCCTGAGCGCAGCCCTTGCCGGCAGTAATTTCCAGAATATGGAAGAGTTTCGCATCGACTACAGCATTGTTCCATCGTCGGTACCTCGGCTCTCTTATGCCGACATCATGGAGGGGCAATTCGATCCTGCCGCAGTCTCCGGAAAAATGATGATGATTGGCAGCACTGCCGTTGAACTGGGAGACCAGCTCGCCGTCCCGGTATACCAGACAGTCCCGGGCCCGATGATCCATATCCTGGCATACGAAACCCTCGTCCAGGGCCGCGCGTTGCACTCGCTGGCGACCGGGCCCATGGTATTCTTCATCATACTGCTGACATTCGGCATGGACGCCCTGTTCAGGGCGCTGTCCTGGCGGCAAAGCGCCATCGGCGCGGGCATCGCCCTGTGCGCCGTGCTGGGCGCAGCCTATGCCGTGCAAGCGCTGGCTCCTGTGATTGTGGATACTGCGGCCATGCTCCTGGCCGTGATCCTTTCCTTCGTCGTCTCGGTCATACGGCGCAGCGACCAGCAGGCCATCCGACTGGTCTTCCAGAGCCTGGATATCCGCCGCCGGGACATCATGATGCGCCATGTCGTCGAGCACAGTTTCGATGGCATCGTCACGACCGCGCCATCCGGCATCGTCCTGTCCGTCAATCCGGCAGCGATGAAAATATTCGGTCAGGGTGAAACGAATATTGTCGGCGGCCATATTGGCAAACTGTTTCCGGAACTTGCAGGCAGCGAAACGCCTGAACAGCTGGCTCGGCAGCTGCATGTCGGCGAGGCGCCGCACGAACTGCGGGGACAACGAGGCACACAAAGTTCGTTTCCCGCCGAAGTATCCGCCAGCAGGGTCGAACAAGACGACCAGACCGTTTTCACAGCATTCGTTCGCGATATCACCGAACGCAAACAGCAGCGGCAGACACTTGAACACCAGGCCAGGCATGACGCCCTGACAGGCCTTCCCAACCGGGTCATGTTCCAGGAACGCATAAGCGAAATTATTGCGCAGGCAGCACAGTCGGAAAGCAGCTTCGCGGTCCTGCTACTGGACCTGGACCGGTTCAAGGAAGTCAACGACACGCTGGGTCATCATATGGGCGACCGCCTGCTGGAACAGATCGCGATCCGCCTCGGCACGGTCGTGTCGGAAACCGACACTATCGCTCGCTTTGGCGGCGACGAATTTGCCGTGATCCTGCCCTCCGCGCGCAATACGGCCGATGCCAGCGACACATCGCGGCGCATCCTGAGCGCCGTTACGGCGCCTTTCGAACTTGCGTCGCTTACCCTGGAGGTCGGGGGCAGCATCGGTATCGCCATGTATCCCGAACATGGCGACGAGCCCGAGAGCCTGGTCAAATGCGCCGACGTCGCCATGTACATCGCCAAGGCCGCGCAAACCGGGGTTGCCGTCTACGACGTTGAAAAAGACGTCAACAGCGTCCGCTACCTGACGTTGTCGGGAGACCTGCGCCGCGCCGTTGCGGAAGACGAACTCGTGCTGTTCTACCAGCCCAAGATCAACCTGAAGGACCAGCGTGTTGTCGCCACTGAGGCGCTGGTGCGATGGATTCATCCCGTCCACGGTTTCATCTTTCCTGACGACTTTATCGACAAGGCGGAGCAGACGGGTGTCATCCGCGAATTGACATATTGGGTCCTGGACAAGGCGCTGGAACAGTTGTCCCGATGGCATGCCAGCGGCCACACCATCGACGTCGCCGTCAACATGTCGGCCCGTTTACTGAACGACCGGCATATCGTTGAAATGGTTTCTGACGGGCTGGCAAAATGGAATACCGACCCCGCGTCGCTGATCCTGGAGGTCACGGAAAATGCGCTGATGGCCGACCCGTCAACGGCGATGGCAGTCACTACAGCCCTCTCCGAACTGGGTGTCCGGATATCCGTCGATGATTTCGGCACCGGCTATTCCTCGCTGGGTTACCTGAAGGACCTGCAGGCGGACGAACTGAAGATCGACAAGAGTTTCGTGATGGCCATCCTGGAAGATGCGGGAAATGAAACGATTGTCCGTTCAACCATCGGGCTCGCGCACGCCCTCGGTATGAAGGTCGTGGCGGAAGGGGTCGAAACAACGGAAATTTGCGACCTTCTGGAAAATCTTAACTGCGATGTCGGGCAAGGTTACCTGTTCAGCAAACCGTTAAATGTTGCCGATTTCGACGAATGGCTGACCCATTCCGAATGGGGCGTGAATTTGACGTCGCAGACCCCCGTCGGCAATCCGGCGCGAGACCCGGTGTCCGTTGCCTGATCGTTTCAGCCGGCAGACCATGATATTCAAAAGCGACTCATGGGCCCGAATTGAAACGACCTGTCCAGAAAGCTATGCTAACACCATGGTGGATCGGGCCTTACAGCGTTCCGGCGCGGGAAATGCGCTTGCGGACGTCACCGTTTCAGGATCATCGCGAGGCCGGACACCCAGGACAACGGGATGCCGACGCTGACCATGCAAAACGCCGAAAGCCCATACAGTCAGGCCTATCTCCTGCTCGACTACACCCGGCGGCTGGACCGTCACCGCGAGGGCCGGCGCGCCGTCCATATCCATCTGTCGCGGCTGAAACCCCAGAACCGGCGCGAACAGCACATCCGGGTCGCCGTCAATACCTTCGAGGAGACCGTCAGCCAGTACGACGGACAGGTATTCGTATTGCAGAGTTCGGACATGGTCTTCATCTGCAAGGACGCCAGGATCGCGGATATCGACGATGCGGTCATGCGGCTGCGTTACCTGTTCAGCGAAGATCCCCTGACGCAGGGGCCGGACGAAGAAGCCATGACCCGGTTCTGCACCTGGTACAATATCGAAACCGGCTATCATAAATTCCTCGCCACGGCCGAGCAGCTCTACGAAGAAGAGCAGGCCCGCGAAAGGCGCCTCGCCGCCGCCGCCGCCGAAGCGGGCATGCCCCAGGAAAGGGAAGATAACCGGCGGCCGCTGTCACCGGAACAGCTTGGCAGGCTGGAGGATTACCTGCAGCGCACGGATGTATCGAGCGTGCTGCGGCGGCAGCATATCTGCGTCGTCGTCGGGGAAAACCCGCCGCAATCCATCGTCAAGGAACTGTATATTTCCATCGCGGATCTGGCGGAGTCGATGCTGCCGGACGTGAACCTGGCGTCGAACCGCTGGCTGTTCCAGCACCTGACCCAGACGCTGGACATGCGGATGCTGCGGATGCTGTCCCGCGCCGACGACAGCGACCTGTTTTCCTCCTTCAGCCTCAACCTGAACATCAGCACGCTGCTGTCGCCGGAATTTATCGAGTTCGATACCTCGCTCCGCACCGGCAGCCGGGGCACCATTATCATCGAACTGCAGCCGACCGAGGTCTTCGCCGATTACAGCGCCTTCATGTTTGCGCGCGATTTCGTGCATGAAAAAGGCTACCGGCTGTGCCTGGACGGCGTGAGCATGCATTTCTTCAATATGATCGATCGCGAAAAAATGGGCGTCGACCTGATCAAGATGGTCTGGTCTCCCGACCTGATGACCGAAGGTCACCGGATACATCGCGATGAAATTACCGAACATGTAAAACAGTCGGGCAAGGCGCGAATCATCATGTCGCGCTGCGATTCACCCGCCGCTATCCGCGTCGGGCAATCGATGGGAATCACCATGTATCAGGGACGGCATATCGACCAGCTGATGCAGAAGCAGCGCAGTTACACGCCGCCGCCGAAACGACCGCCGCGCCGCCGCGCCCTGGCGCGCTGACAGCGGCGACACAACGGACCGCCGCGGCGGAACGGTACGCTGTCCGTCACCAGGAATTTCAGTTTCGCGGTGCGTGCTTGTTCAGGATACGCTGCAAGGTGCGGCGGTGCATTTTCAGGCGCCTTGCCGTTTCGGAAACATTGCGGTCGCATTGTTCGAATACCCGCAGGATATGCTCCCAGCGTACGCGGTCCGCCGACATCGGTTCCTCCGGCGGCGGCGGCAGCGGCCGGTCGGTTTCCAGCAGCGCCGCCGTGATCTGGTCCGCGTCCACGGGCTTGGCCAGGAAGTCCACCACGCCCGCCTTGATTGCCACCACCGCGGTCGCGATGTTGCCGTAGCCGGTCAGCATGACGATCCGCATATCGGCGCGGGCGCGGCGCAGGGCGGATACGACCTCAAGTCCGCTGCCGTCATCCAGCCGAAGATCGACGACCGCATAGGCCGGCGGCGCCACCGCCGACGACGCCACCCCTTCGGCGACGCTTTCCGCCACCGTCACCGCGAACCCGCGCTGTTCCATCGCGCGCGCCAGCCGGTTGCGCAGCGGCGCATCGTCATCGACGATCAGCAAGGTGCGCTCGCCTGATTCTGTCATATCGGTCTTACCCTGAACTTACCCATTGCTCCGTTCCGCGATGCTACGCCCAAACCGGTTGCGAGGCCAGCGGATGGCGACTTCGGCGCCCCGCCGATTGCGGAACCGCAAGGTCGCGCCGTCGGATTCCAGCAATGTCTGCGCTATAAAGACACCCAGCCCCATATGTCCGCCGGATTCCGCCCGGGTCGAGATATAGGGTTCGCCCAGCGAGGCCAGCACGGTCGGCGAGAAGCCGGGGCCATCGTCATGTACCGTAAGCCGAACCGTTTCGTCGTCCCAGTAGAGTTCCAGCGCGACGCGGCTCCGCGCGAACTGCGCCGCGTTATTCACCAGATTACCGACCCCATGCATGAATTCCGGCTTTTCGGGCGCTTCCGGCTCGGCGCCCTGGCTGGTCTCGTCGATAACAATATCCAGCGTAACATTTCCATTCCGGTAGATTTCGCAGACCTGCATGATCATCGCGGAAAACGTCAGTTTTTCGAGCGGCCGATGGTCCACCGCTTCAGGCCGCTGGGAAAGCTGCGCCAGAATGTCGCGGCAACGATCCGACTGGCTGATCAGCAGGGCGACATCCTCGGCCAAGGGGCTGCCGGCCGGCACGTCGCGCGACAGTTCGCGGGCAACCACGGCGATGGTCGCGAGCGGCGAGCCGAGTTCATGCGCCGCCGCCGCCGCCAGGCCGCCCAGCGCCGACAGGTTGCGCGCCCGGCTGAGCGAGGCTTCCGTCGCGGCCAGCGCCGCCGCCATGCGCCGGGCATCGTCCGCAACCGACCAGACATAGGTGGCGATGAAGGCCAGCGCGACCGACAGGGCCGTCCAGACGCCCAGCGCATAGGGAAACGGCAGAGCCAGCGCCGAACCCGTCCACGGCAATGGCGCCCGCAGGAATGACAGCCCGGCGACCAGCGCCAGCGCCAACAGGGTCAGCGCAATGGTCGGTCCCCGCGAAAGGATCGTCGCGGCAACGGTGACCGGCGCCAGGATCAGGATCGTGAAGGGGTTTTCCAGTCCGCCCGTCAGGTACAGCAGCATGCCAAGCTGCAGCATGTCGAAGCCGAGCACCAGGGTGGCGTCCCGGTCGCCCAGCCGCGCCCGGGGCGACATGCGCAGGGCGAGCAGAATGTTCGACACAGCCGTCAGTCCGACGACCAGCAGGCAGGCAAAGACCGGCAGCGTGAACTCAAAGCCGTAATGGACTACGAGAATGGTCAGCGTCTGTCCCGCGACGGCGATCCAGCGGATCAGGATCAGCGTCCGCAGGCCCAGCCGACCTTCGCGCGGCCGTGCGGCCGCCGGGCCGGGCTCCGGGTGACGCGTTTCGTTTTCCACTGCCGCCATTGGCAATCTTCCCGCCGATCGTATTATACGGGCCCGTCCACCCGCGCCTGCGCGAAAGTCGCCATACCCGTATGGCAGGCGATCGCGGCGCGCACCAGCCCCAGCGCAACCGCCGCGCCGGTCCCTTCGCCGAGCCGCATGCCCAGATCCAGCAGCGGGCGCTTGCCGATGACGTCCAGCAGGCGCCTGTGCCCCGGTTCCGCCGAACAATGCCCGACGATGCAATGGTCCAGCGAACCGGAATCTATCGCATACAACACCGATGCCGCAGCCGTACAGGCGAAGCCATCGAGAATGACCGGCACGCGGCCGATCCGCGCCGCCAGGATCGCGCCGCCGATCGCCGCCAGTTCGTGGCCGCCGAGGCGACGCAGCACTTCCAGCGGATCGCCCGCCGCATCACGGTGCAGGGCGACACCTTGCGCCACGACCGCCGTCTTGCGCCGCAGCGCCTCTCCGGCGAGGCCGGTGCCGGGGCCGGTCCAGTCTTCCGGCGCGCCGCCGAACAGCGCATTGCATAGCGCCGCGGCGCTGGTCGTGTTGGCAATGCCCATTTCGCCAAGACACAGGATATCGATCTGATCCTCCACCGCCATCATGCCATAGGCCATCGCCCGGGCGCATTCTTCCTCGTCCAGCGCGGCGTCCCGGGTGAAATCCCGTGTCGGATGGTCCAGCGCCATTTCGTAGACCCTGAGATCCGCATCCTGCTGCAGGCACAGCTGATTGACGGCGGCCCCGCCGCCCTGGAAATTCGCCACCATCTGCGCGGTAACGGCGGCCGGATACGCCGATACGCCCTGGACGGCGACGCCGTGATTGGCGGCGAACACCGCGACGCGCGGATGTTCGATTTGCGGTGGATGCCTGCCCTGCCAGGCAGCGCACCATTGCGTCAGCGATTCCAGCCGCCCCAACGATTTCGCCGGTTTGGTCAGCTCCGCTTCGCGCGCCGCTGTCTTGTCCCGCGCCGCGTCGTCCGCCGCGGGCAGCAGGGCAAACAATTCCCGGATTTCCGCAAATGTCGCCTCGACCACACGCTCCACCATGTTTCCTCCGCCGGTTCGGATCGGGACCGCCGCCAGGAGTCCGTCATGCCAATTCCCCCGCGCCGCGACCGCGGCGTGGGCCGGCCCTCGTATATGACGGTTCAGCCGGCACCGCAAATTCATCGGTGGCCAACTCTGATTTTCCGCCGTCAACCATGACTGCCGCGGCCGCCACGGGCGCGGAATATCCAAGGCCGGGAAACAAGAGGCGTATCAACCGGCGCATCCGACGGAAAAAAGCTGAAGGACCTGATCGACGCTACAGATGCAGCCGGAAGGGAATCATGGTTGACCGCTTGAAGCCGAACCGTTCGTAAAAGCGGTGCGCGGCGCTATTGTCCCGGTCGCTGTTCAGGGAAATACGACCGACCCGCGCCCGGCGGCAGGTATCCATCACGCCCCGCATCAGGGCCGCCCCGGTGCCCCGGCCGCGCATGGCATGATCCACAACCAGATCGTCAAGCAGCGCGACGCGCCCGCCCAGTACCGTGCTGACCGTGAACAGCAGCGTCGCCATGCCGGTCAGGCGGCCGTTATCGTCCGCCACCAGAATTGTGCCGGCCGATGGATCGGCAAGGATCAGCAACAAGCCGGCGCGCTGCGCCGCATCGTCCGGGCGGAACTCCGCTTCCTGACCGAACAGCTGGCCCAAAAGACGCGTCAGCGCCGGAATATCGGTTTCAACGGCGGAGCGGATCCGAAGCACAGCGCAAACCTTTCTGGCAGTTCCGGCAACAATCACGAACTGATTCAACTTATCGAGATAGCGCCTTCACAGGTTTGAACGGAACCTGTTGCGGTTCCGTTCAAACCTGTGAAAGTGCTATAGGACACCGACACAATGCAGATTTTCACAACAGGAACAATGACCGACACGAACTCAAAACAGCCGCCGTCATCGCAGTACCTGATACGCGACCTGCGCATCGCCATCGCGTTCCTGACACGGCTGCCGATCGCCGGCGCGGAAGGCGGGCTGGCGGCTGCCAGTTGGGCCTTTCCCGTCGCCGGCCTTCTGGTCGGGGTGTGCGGCGGGCTGGCTTTCGGGCTGTCCCTGGGGATCGGCGCGCCCGGCGCCGTCGCGGCGCTGATCGCGCTCGCGGCAACCGCGATCGTTACCGGCGCGCTGCACGAAGACGGGCTGGCCGATACCGCAGACGGGTTTGGCGGCGGTACGACACCTGAGCGCAAACTGGAAATCATGCGCGACAGCCGCAGCGGCGCCTTCGGTGTGCTGGCGCTTGTTTTCAGCGTCGCCCTGCGCGCCGCCGCCCTCGCCGCCATTCACCAAACCGATGCCGCCGTCGCCGCGCTGATCGCCGCCGCGGCCCTGTCGCGCGGACTGCTGCCGGCGGTCATGAACGTGCTGCCCATTGCCAGCAGCACCGGGCTGGCGGCGGCGGCCGGCCGTCCGCCAAACGGCACGGCCTGGGTTGCGGCGGGTATCGGCGCCATTGCCGCGCTGGTCCTGCTGGGTCCGGGCGCCGGCATTGCGGCAATCATACTGGCCTGCGTGGCCGTCACGGGGCTGGCCGTGCTGGCCCGCCGGCAGATCGGCGGCTATAACGGCGATACACTGGGCGCGGCGCAACAGGTGGCGGAAGCCGCCGTCCTGGTCGCGGCCGCCGCGCAGTTTGCATAGCAGAGGAAACACAACGGTGAGCACCGTGACCCGCTGGTGGTGGGTTCGTCACGCGCCGGTTCCTGACGGGCTGGATATTGTCTACGGGCAGCGCGACCTGGACGCCGACTGCACCGATACGCATGCCTTCAGGGCGCTGGCGGGTATCCTGCCCGCCAATGCCGTGCTGGTCACCAGCGATCTGAGGCGCGCCACCCAGACCGCCGACGCCATCCGGGCCGCCGGGCTGGACGTGCCGGCGCCGCTGCGCGAACCGGACCTGCGCGAACAGAATTTCGGCGATTGGCAGGGCATGCGCAACGAGGCATTCGCCGCCCTGCGCGACAGCATGCCGCCGCAATCCTGGCGCGCCCCCGCATTTGTCCGGGCCCCGAACGGAGAAAGCTTTGCCGATCTTGTTTCCCGCGCTGTCCCGGCCATCATCCGCCTGTCGGCGGACCATGCCGGGCGTGACATCATCGCCGTAGCCCATGGCGGTACAATCCGCGCGGCACTGTCGCTGGCACTGGGTCTCGGCCCGGAACGCGCACTCGCCTTCAGCGTCGTTCATCTGGGCGTCACACAGCTCGACTACATTACCGGGCTGGCCGAAGGCGAAGCCTGGCGGGTATCCGGCGTCAACAGACCGGCGTATTAACGGTCGCAAAATCCGAATGCCGAATTGTTGAAACCGATGCGCGGACTGTCATTGCCCCTTTCACGTCGGCACCGATATAAACGACTACCAGTATGCTAGTTTCACGAAGGAGACGCAGAGGGTGAGGGCATTGCAGTCCCGTCCCATTGTACAGAGCTTGCGGCGTATGCTGCGGTATCGCCTGCTCGTGCCGCTGCTGCGCGCCAAACATTCCCCGCACTATACGGCGCGCGGTGTCTTTATCGGGTTGCTGGTCGCGATGACGCCGACCGTCGGCGTGCAGATGCCCATCTGTCTGGCCATCTGGATCGTGCTGCGGATAATCCGGCCGGAATGGGACTTCAGCGCCATCGTCGCCATGGCCTGGACCTGGGTTACCAATATTTTTACCCTGGGGCCGATGTATTACCTTTTCCTCGTGACCGGCCGGCTGATGCTGGGCGAAAACAGTAACTTTTCCGGTTATGACGAATTTACCGCCACGCTTACGAATATGCTGGACGCCGATGCCGGATTCCTGGACTCGATCTGGATCTATACGGTCGCGCTCTTCGAAAGATGGGGCCTGCCGATGTTTATCGGATCGATCCCCTGGGCATTGCTCAGCGCCGTCATAGGCTACTGGTGGAGCCTGAAACTGCTGGAGCGGATGCGGGTCCGGCGCATGCGGAAACGCCTCGGACGGAAGGGGCAGCCCGGCATCGGCGTCTCCCGGTAACGCTTGCCCCCGGCGATGCGGCGCGGTACCGTCGCGCCAGCGTGCCAGAACAGGGAAGTCCGGTGCAAGCCCGGCGCTGCCCCCGCAACTGTGACAGGCGGACCCGGAACAAATTGCCACTGGCGGCCCTGCCGCCGGGAAGGCGCTCCGGAAAGACCCCGCCCCAGCCAGGAGACCTCTCCGGTGCGCATATGAACTGGCCCCCTCGGGCGGAGGACGATGCCATCGATACGAAGGAAGAATCCGCGTTGCGTCCGGTGACGCTTGTCCTGGGCGGCGCGGCGTCGGGAAAAAGCCGTCACGCGGAAACGCTGATCGAAGCCGGTTTCGGCACGTCCTGGACGGGTGCGACCTATATCGCCACCGCGCATGCGGGCGATGCGGAAATGATCGACAGGATCAAACGGCACCGGCGACGCCGAGGCGACCGCTGGCAAACGGTGGAGGAACCGCTGGCGCTGGCCTTCGCCATCGCAAAACATGCGGCGCCGAACCGGCCGGTGCTGGTCGACTGCCTGACCCTCTGGATCACCAATGTGATGCTGGCCGACCGTGACGCGGACAGGGAAACCCGGCATCTGGTCGATACGCTGGCCGGCCTGGCTGGCCCGGTGGTAATTGTCGCCAACGAGGTAGGGCTTGGCGTTGTGCCCGCGAATCCGCTGGCGCGCGCCTTCCGCGACATGGCCGGAAACCTGAACCAGGCGGTTGCCGCCGCCGCCGACCGCGTCCAGTTTATGGCCGCCGGGCTGCCCCTCACGCTAAAGGACAATTAGAATATCATGACCGAAAAAATTCCCGCGACCGTCATCACCGGCTTTCTTGGCGCCGGCAAGACCAGCCTGATCCGCCACATGATCGAACAGAACAGGGGCAAACGGCTGGCCTTTCTGATCAACGAGTTCGGCGACCTCGGCATCGACCGCGATGTCCTCCTGGGTTGCGGGATCGAGGATTGCGGGGAGGACGATATCGTCGAACTTGCCAATGGCTGTATCTGTTGCACGGTCGCCGACGATTTCCTGCCCGCCATGGAGATCATCCTGAACCGTGACAATCCGCCCGATCACATCATCATCGAGACGTCCGGGCTGGCGCTGCCCAAGCCGCTGGTCAAGGCGTTCAACTGGCCGGAAGTGCGCAGCCGCGTCACCGTCGACGGCGTGATCGCCGTTGTCGATTCCGCGGCGATGGCCGAAGGCGTATTTACCGCCGACCCCGCCGCCCTGCTGGCGGCGCGCATGGCCGACCCGGCGCTGGATCATGACGACCCCCTGGAGGAAGTCTTTCAGGACCAGCTGGCCTGCGCCGATATGGTGGTGATGAACAAGACGGACCTGATCCCGAAGGCCGCCGCCACCGTCCTTCGCCACCAGATGGCGGCGCGCATCCGGCCAGGCGCCCAGGTGATCAGCGCCGCCAACGCCCGGGTCGACCCTGCTGTCCTGCTGGGGCTCGGCGCGGGCGCGGAGGACGACCTGGACACACGGCATTCCCGTCACGACGACGAATCCGATCACGACCATGACGATTTCGAAAGCTTTATCATCACACCCGGGCCCGTCGCGGATGCGGACGCGCTGGAGAAGCGGCTGCGGCAGGCCGTGGCGCAGCACCATATCCTGCGGGTGAAGGGTTTCCTTGACCGCCCGGGAATCGCCCGTCGCGAAGTCGTGCAGATGGTCGGTCCGCGGCTCGACCGGTATTTCGACCGCGAATGGACGCCGGGCGAGGAGCGCCGCAGCCATATTGTCGTCATCGGCTTCGCGGGGCTGGACAAGAAGGCGATCTGGGAGACGGTGCTGGGCTGACACGGGATGCACCTGCTCGCCACCCAGCCCGGCACGATCGAGGACGGAAGCCCCGCCATCGACCTGGAACAGACGCCGGGCGATGTCGTCATCCTGACCGCCGCCGATAGCGAGATTGCCGGCTTCGCTGCCGCGCACAGGCACAGAGCCGGTGCGATTTCCCTGCGGCTGGCCAACCTGATGCAGCTCGGCCACAACATGTCGGTCGATCTCTACGTCGAATCCGTGGTCGGACAGGCAAAACTGGTGATCGTCCGCCTGCTCGGCGGGCGTGGCTACTGGCCCTACGGTGTGGAGCAGATCGCCGATACCTGCCGCAGGGAAAACATCGCATTGGCCTTCCTGCCCGGCGACGACCAGCCGGACGCCGAATTGACCTCGCTGTCCACCCTGCCGGGCGATGTGGCCCACCGGCTGTGGCAATACTGCGTGCAGGGCGGTCCGGCGAATTACCGCGAATGCCTCGCCTATGCCGCCAGCCTTTGCGGGCATGACACCGAATGGCGCGAACCCGCCCCGTTGCTGCGCGCCGGGTTGTATGCGCCGGACCGCGCGCCGGAAACCATCGCCGATCTGGACTGGCGGCCCGACCGCCCGGCGGCGGCGCTGGTGTTCTACCGCGCGCTGGTACAGGCATCGAACACCGCCGCCATCGACGCCATGATAACCGCGCTGAATGCGGCGGGACTGAACGTGCTGCCGGTCTACGCCACCAGTCTGAAGGACCCGGTCGCGGCGGAAACCATGCGCCGGCTGATTGCCGAAGCCGCCCCCGCCGTCATCCTGAACGGCACCGGTTTCGCCCTGAGCAGCCCTGGGGCGAAGCGCAGTGAAACGCCCTTCGACGATGCCGACTGCCCGATCCTGCAGATCGTGTTTTCCGGCGGGACGGAAGAAGCCTGGCGCGGCAGCACGCGCGGACTGTCGGCGCGGGATATCGCGATGAACGTGGCGTTGCCGGAAGTGGACGGCCGCCTGCTCACCCGCGCGGTTTCCTTCAAGGCGCCGGCGCAGCGCGACGACGCGGTCGAAGCCGATATCGTCACCTACAAACCAGTCGCCGACCGTTGCGCCTTCGTGGCGACGCTCGCCGCCAACTGGGCAATGCTGCGGAACACGAAGCCGGGTGACCGGCGCGTCGCGCTGATCCTCGCCAACTACCCGAACCGGGACGGGCGCATCGGCAACGGCGTCGGCCTGGACACACCGGCCGGCACCGTCACCGTGCTGCGGGCAATGGGTTCCGCCGGTTACCGCGTGACGGACATTCCCGAAGACGGCGATGCGCTGGTCGCGCGGCTGACCGAGGGGCCGACCAATGCGGGCTGGCGCGGCCGCAGGATCGAGGAAACTTTGTCGCTCGCCGATTACCACCTGTTCTTCGGCGGGCTGCCAGAAGCCGTGCGTGCGCAGGTCGCCGAACGCTGGGGTCCGCCGGAATCGGACCCGTTCTACCGCGAAGGCGAACTGGATTGCGGCAGCTTCACGATTCCCGCCTTCCGCTGCGGCGGCGTCGCCATCGGCCTGCAGCCGGCGCGCGGATATAATATTGACCCGGTGGCCAGCTATCACGACCCGGCGCTGGTGCCGCCGCACAACTACTTTGCGTTTTACGCCTGGCTGCGGGAATCGTTCCGGGCGCAGGCGCTGGTCCATATGGGCAAACATGGCAACCTGGAATGGCTGCCGGGCAAGGCGCTGGCGCTGTCGGAAGAATGCTTTCCGGAAGCGACACTGGGACCGCTGCCGAACCTGTACCCGTTCATCGTCAACGATCCGGGCGAAGGGACGCAGGCCAAGCGCCGCGCACAGGCGGTGGTGATCGATCACATGACGCCGCCGCTGACCCGCGCCGAAAGCTATGGCCCGCTGAAGGATCTGGAGGCGCTGGTCGATGAGTATTTCGAAGCCGCCGGAGTCGACCCCCGGCGCCTGAAGGTGCTCGGCGGCCAGATCCTGGAACTGACCCGGTCGCTGGGGCTGGACAGGGATTGCGGCATCGCGCCGGACGCATCGGAGGACGATGCGCTGGGCAAGCTCGACAATTTCCTGTGCGAGTTGAAGGAAATGCAGATCCGCGACGGGTTGCATGTCTTCGGCGAATCGCCGGACGGGGACCGGCTGAACGACCTGCTGGTCGCGCTGGCCCGGGTACCGCGCGGCAAGGGCAAAGGCGGCGACGCCTCGCTGATCCGCGCGCTGGCGAAGGACCTCGGGCTTGTATTCGATCCACTGGACTGCGTGTTAGGAGATGCGTGGTATGAGGCACGGCCGGGAGAACTCGCAACGGTGATCGTGTCTCCCCCTCACCCCGACCCTCTCCCCACAGGGAGAGGGAGTGAAGAATTGGGCGATGGATCGAATCTTTCTCCCTCGCCCCCCTTGGGGGGAGAGGGTCGGGGTGAGGGGGTCGCGCGTGCAATCCCTTGGCGCACCAATGGCGACACGGTGGAGCGCCTCGAAATTCTGGCGCTGAACCTTGTCAGCGGCACGTCGACTCCCTCTGCCGATTGGACCGCCTCCCTCCCCGT
Source organism: Alphaproteobacteria bacterium (assembly GCA_040905865.1). Classification (NCBI taxonomy): domain Bacteria; kingdom Pseudomonadati; phylum Pseudomonadota; class Alphaproteobacteria; species Alphaproteobacteria bacterium. The sequence continues at coordinate 50,102 of JBBDQU010000022.1, read as the reverse complement.
CCTCGACGAAATCGAAAGCCGTATCCGTCCCGATGTCGAAGCCTGCGGCGATGCCGAAATCGCCGGGCTGCTGGCCGGGCTGGACGGCCGTTTTGTTGCGCCCGGCCCGTCCGGCGCGCCGACGCGCGGCAGGCCGGATGTATTGCCGACTGGACGCAACTTCTATTCCATCGACACCCGCACCGCGCCGACGCCGGCGGCCTGGCTGCTGGGATGGAAGTCCGCGCAGATGCTGGTCGAACGCCACGCGCAGGACCATGGCGACTGGCCGAAGACCATGGCGCTGTCCGCCTGGGGCACGTCCAACATGCGCACCGGCGGCGACGATATCGCCCAGGCGCTGGCGCTGATCGGCGCGCGCCCGACATGGGATTCGGCGTCGCGCCGGGTTACCGGGTTCGAGGTGTTGCCGCTGAACGTGCTGGACCGGCCCCGGGTCGACGTTACCCTGCGGATTTCAGGTTTCTTCCGTGACGCCTTTCCAAACCTGATCGACCTGTTCGATTCCGCCGTGCGCGCGGTGGCGGCGCTGGACGAAGACGCGCGCGATAACCCGCTGGCCGCGCGCACACGTGAAGACACGGCGGCGCTGGAAACGGAGGGCATCGACGCCGCCACCGCGATGCGCCGCGCCGCCGCGCGCATCTTCGGATCCAGACCGGGCGCCTATGGCGCTGGACTGCAGGCGCTGATCGACGAGAAAGGGTGGGAATCGCGCGACGATCTGGCCCGCGCCTATATCGCCTGGGGCGGCTATGCCTATGGCGCGGGATCGGACGGCGAGGCGGCTCACGGGATGCTGGAAAACCGGCTGCGCGGGGTCGATGCCGTGGTCCACAACCAGGACAACCGCGAGCACGACCTGCTGGATTCCGACGACTATTACCAGTTCGAAGGCGGGATGACCGCTACCGTGCACAGCCTGCGGGGCGAGCGGCCAGCCGTTTATCATAACGACCATTCGCGCCCGGAAAGCCCGCGCATCCGCACGCTGGAGGAGGAAATCGCCCGCACCGTGCGGGGCCGGGTGCTGAACCCGAAGTGGATCGCCGGCGTGATGCGCCACGGCTACAAGGGCGCCTTCGAAATGGCGGCGACGGTCGATTACATGTTCGCCTTCGCCGCCACGACCGGCGCGGTACAGGACCACCATTTCGATGCCGTGTTCGAGGCCTATCTGGGCGACGACACCGTGCGCGGCTTCATCCGCGACCACAATCCGGCGGCGCTGCGGGAGATCGCCGAACGCCTGATCGAGGCGCAGGACCGCCGATTGTGGCAGCCGAAATCGAACACCGCCCGGCGTGCGCTGGAAGCAATGGCCGCACAGGGAAATTAACGGTTCGCAATCAGCGGCGTTCAATCGGTTGCGGTCGGGCTTCTCAAAGAAAGAATATTTTTGCCTATCGCAACGGAACCCGTTTCCGCATGCAGCGTTGGCTGCAAATGCAATGGAAACGGCTGATTTCGATAGGCTTAATTTCATATGATTTTAATTCACGGCGCCCCCAGGTCGGGAACGACGTGGCTGGCAAAAATATTCGACAGCCATCCAGATGTGCTTTACCGACACGAGCCGGATATTGAACTTCGCAATACAGATATTCCCTTCTTGCCGCGGGAAGATGAAATTGAAGCTAGTGCCTCTGCTGCTCGCGAATATGTAGCGACGATGCATCGCATCAGGACGCTGCGCACTTCCGGCACATTGCCCGTTTTTCCCAAGGCGCATAACTCCAGACTGAGTTGGTTGACGCGCTACTTTATCGTGGCTGCATTACATGCGCTTGATCAGTTTCCCGCCAAACCACGTTGGGTCGGTAAAATCGATGTTCCGGATCTTATCAGTAGACGTAACGAAGATTCAGTTGTCCCCGTGATTAAATCAGTGGGCTCCTTAGCAAGGATACGGCTGTATTTGCATGCTGTCCCAGAATCCAAGGTGGTTTTTATCATCCGTCATCCATGCGGATACGTTTCCTCCGTCATGCGAGGCAGAAAAACGGGCAGCATGGGATCCAATGTGGCAATCAGTGGCCTGGCCGAGACCGGCCCGGGCAGGCGCCGCGGACTCACCAACGAGTATCTGGCAAAAACCGTTCCTGTCGAGAGGCTGGCCTGGGTTTGGACATTGCTCAACGAATTGGCACTCGAAAACAGCGATAACTCAGAACGCTTCAAATTGGTCCGGTATGAAGATTTATGTGAATCTCCTATAAAGTTGTCGAAGGAACTATTCGCGTTTTGCAACCTGGATTGGAAAAACCAATCGGAAAAATTCCTGCAACGGAGCACAAATGGCCCTCGCGATGCCCGTTATTTCAGTGTAATTCGTGATCCGCTGGATGCGGCAATGCGCTGGCAAAAGGAAATGACGGCTGGCGATATCGAGACCGTGGAAAAAATCGCAAAAAATTCGCTGCCGGGGAATTTATTCTACAACAATTCCCTGTAATCGCGCTCAACACCCGCGCAAATCATCCAAGATACACCCAAGGACCTGCAATGCGTCTTCCTGTGGCGGCGATAGCCGTGCCGTTCCCGGATATTCGCGATTTGCACACACGCCATAACCTTTGCACAATTCGCGTGTATGATATCCGTGAATAACGCCCGTAATACATAGGCGCCGGGAACAGGAGATAAACGCGGATGAAGACCGAGGGGATGACGGAGGCCGAAGCGGACGCGCGGCATGCGGAAAAGATGGCCAGCAAGAAGGCCGCCAGAGACCGGATGCTGGCCGGCAAGACCATTGAGAAGGGACTGCTGATCGTCCATACCGGCAAGGGCAAGGGGAAGTCCACCGCCGCCATGGGACTGGCGGTGCGGGCCATCGGCAACGGCATGAAGGTCGGCATCGTGCAGTTCGTAAAGGGTGCCTGGGCAACCGGGGAACGCGAGGTGCTGGATAAATTCCCCGAACGCTGCACGATCAAGGCAATGGGCGAGGGCTTCACCTGGGATACCCAGGACCGGCAGCGCGATATCGCCGCCGCCCGCGCCGCCTGGGAATACGCGAAGGCGCTGATGACTGACCCTTCATACCGGATGATAATTCTCGATGAACTAAATATAGTATTGCGCTATGATTATTTACCCCTAAATGAGGTGGTGGAAACGCTTTCGGCGAGGCCGGAAAACCTTCACGTCGTGGTCACCGGACGCAACGCCAAGGACGCCCTGATCGACTTGGCGGATCTGGTGACGGAAATGACGCAGGTGAAACATCCGTTCCGCAGCGGCGTAAAGGCACAGGCGGGCATCGAATTCTGAGGGGCAGCCTTCATGGACCCCCAACGGCAACGGGAAACAGAGCATGACACGGATTACAGCATTTTTCTTCGCGGCCCTGATGGCGGCCTCCTTCGCGGCGAGCACACCGGCCCGGGCGCTGTCGGAGCAACAGGAACTGATCGATAAATCGATCATCACCATCGAAAAACTGGCCGGCCGCGAAGACATCAGGGACCACGTCAGGAAATACCTGCGCGAAGCCCGCGGCGTCTTCATCGTTCCGGCCCTGATCAAGGGCGCCTTCATCGTCGGCGGCGAGGGCGGCACCGGGGTCCTGATGGCCAAGGGCAGCGGCAACCAGTGGAGCTATCCCGCTTTCTATACGATGGGTGCGGCGAGCTTCGGATTACAGGCCGGCGGCCAGGTGTCGGAAACCATGCTGATCATCATGACCGCGAAGGGGCTGACTTCTATCCTTGAAAACAGGGTGAAGATCGGCGGCGACCTGAGCGCGGCGGTCGGCCCCTACGGCGTCGGCATCGAAGGCTCGACCACGACGGCGGTCGGCGCGGATATCATCACCTATTCGATCGGCAAGGGCGCCTTCCTGGGCGGCTCGATCGAAGGCGCGGTGATCGAACGGCGCCCATCCATGAATTACGAATATTATAACGATACGACGGCGACACCGAATGCGATTCTGCTCGACGGCAAATTCGCCAATCCGCAGGCCGACCGGTTGCGTCAGGTCATCGGAAACGTCAGCGCCAAATAATCCGTACAGGATGGCCGGGAATGCCCGCCGCATTGATGCTGCAGGGCACGGGCTCCGATGTCGGCAAGTCGCTGCTGGTTGCCGGGCTGGCCCGCGCCTGCCTTAGGCGCGGGCTGACGGTGCGGCCCTTCAAGCCGCAAAACATGTCCAACAACGCCGCCGTCACCGCCGATGGCGGCGAAATCGGCCGGGCCCAGGCGTTGCAGGCGCGGGCCTGCGGCGTGCCCCCCAGTGTCGACATGAATCCGGTATTGCTGAAACCGCAGGCGGAAGCCGAAGCGCAGGTCATTTTATGCGGCAGGATCTTCGGCACCGCCGGCGCGCGGGACTATTACCGGCTGAAGCCGCAATTGCTGCCGCGTGTACTGGACAGTTTCCACCGGCTCGGCCGCCAGGCCGACCTGGTGCTGGTCGAGGGCGCCGGCAGCCCGGCGGAGGTCAACCTGCGCGCGGGCGATATCGCCAATATGGGTTTCGCCGAAGCGGCCAATGTGCCGGTGGTGCTGGTCGCCGATATCAACCGGGGCGGCGTGATCGCCAGCCTGGTCGGCACCCATGCATTGCTGACCGATGCCGAACGCAGGCTGCTGCGCGGTTATATCGTCAACAAGTTCCGCGGCGACCAGCGGTTGTTCGACCCGGCGCTGGACATCATCCGGGACCGCACAGCCATGCCCTGTTACGGGGTGGTTCCCTGGTTCGAAGCGGCACGGCTGCTGCCGGCGGAGGACGCCATGGCGCTGGATCGCCCGACGGCGACGGCGGCGTCCGGCGCGATCCGGATTGCCGTGCCGCGACTGGGCCGGATCGCCAATTTCGACGACCTGGACCCGCTGGGCGCGGAGCCGGGTGTCGCCGTGACTATCGTGCAGCCGGGCGACCCGATCCCCGGCGACGCGGATATCGTGCTGCTGTCGGGATCGAAGGCGGTGCGCGCGGACCTCGCGGTACTGCGGGCGGAAGGCTGGGATATCGATATTCACGCCCATGTCCGGCGCGGCGGTATCGTGGTCGGCTTGTGCGGCGGCTACCAGATGCTGGGGAACAGCGTCGCCGATCCGGACGGGATCGAGGGGCCGGCTGGCGTCAGCGACGGGCTCGGCCTGCTTGACGTGGCGACGGTGCTGGCCGGCGACAAGACACTGACCGACGCGCAGGGCGCCGAAACCGCGACCGGCGCGACGGTACGGGGATACGAGATGCATATGGGCCGCACGACCGGGCCGGGACTTGCCCGCCCCATGCTCGATTTCAGCGGCCGGGCGGACGGCGCGGTTTCAGCAGACGGGCGGGTCATGGGCTGTTACCTGCACGGGTTGTTCGCGGCGGATGATTTCCGCACGGCGTTCCTGTCGCGGATCCGGACCGGCCATGTCGCCGGGGCGGCGTATGATTTGCAGGTGGAGACAATACTGGACCGGCTGGCGGCGCATCTGGAGGCGCATGTGGATATAGACCGGCTGCTGGCGATCAGTTCAGCCGCATCGACGCCAGGGTGACATAGAACAGCAGATGCAGCACCCCTGTAACGCCATACAGCAGCAGGGCGCGGTCAATATCGCGCACAGTGGCGCGGGGGTTGCCGTCGCCCAGCCATGCCGCCTTCACGACGCCGCCCAGATATTGGCGCGGACCGCCCAGCGACAGGCGCAACGCGCCGGCCACCGCGGCTTCGGGCCAGCCGGCATTGGGCGAATCATGCCTCCCCGCGTCGCGCCACATGATGCGCAGGGCGCGCAGGGGATTGGCGGTGGGCGTCACGATAGCAGCCAGCACGAACAGCAGGCCGGCAAGCCGCGCCGGGATCAGGTTCACCACATCGTCCAGCCGTGCCGCCGCCATGCCGAAATCGCGGTATTGCTCGGACCTGTACCCGATCATGCTGTCCATCGTGTTGATCGCCTTGTAGGCGAACAGCCCGGGCAGCCCCAGGATCACGTACCAGAAGGCGGGGGCGACGACGCCATCGGCGAAATTCTCGGCCAGCGATTCGATGGCGCCCCGGGCCACCCCGTGTTCGTCCAGCCGGTCGGTCTTGCGCCCGACAATATGGGCGACGGCGGCGCGGCCCGCCGGCAGCCCGTCCCGGCGCAGCGCAATGGCGACGGCGCGGGCATGGCCGTAGAGGCTGCGCTGCGCGATCAGCACGGTGACGAAGAACAGCTCGATCCCCCAGCCATAGGGAATATTCCGTCCGGCCTCGCCCAGCGCCCAGCCGGTCAGCGCCGCCAGCCCGGAGACAATGAGTGTGACGATTATGCCCCGGATCAGGCGGTTCGCGGCGCTGCGGCCGCTGCGGTTCAGCCTTGCATCCAGGAAGCCGATCAACCGCCCGGCCAGCACGACGGGATGCGGCAGAATACGGAACAGCCAGCGCATGTCGCCGACGATCGCGTCCAGAATCAGGGCGAATGTCAGGACGACCAGCGGGTCCGCCGCGCGGGCAACAGTTTCGGGCATCGAAATCATCCGGCGATCATAGAGAGAATTGGCCTGACCCGCACGAGCTGGACTGTTAACATGCGTTCGGGATATTTTTCGTAAAAGGGGAAGTTGCATGGCCGAACAGACCGGCGTGATTGTATGCGGCCACGGCAGCCGCGACGAGGCCGCGGTGCGCGAATTCCGGTCGGTCGCCGCCGGACTGCGCGGCCGGCTGCCCGAATACGATATCGACTACGGGTTCCTGGAATTCGCCACGCCGATTATCCGCACCGGGCTGGATGCGCTGCGCGCGCGCGGCAACAGGCGGATACTGGCGGTGCCGGGCATGCTGTTCGCAGCCGGCCATGCGAAGAACGACATTCCCTCGGTGCTGAACACCTATCAGGCGCAGCACGACGATGTCGAAATCCTCTATGGAAGGGAGCTTGGCATCGACCCCAAGATGATCAACGCCGCAGGGTCGCGGATCCGCGAGGCGCTGGACGCTGCGCGCGGCGACATTCCGAAGGAAGAAACCCTGCTGGTCGTCGTCGGCCGCGGCGCCTCGGACCCGGACGCCAATTCGAACGTCGCCAAGATCACCCGCATGCTGTGGGAAGGCCTGGGCCTCGGCTGGGCGGAAACCGCCTATTCCGGCGTCACCTTCCCGCTGGTCGAACCGGGGCTGGAACAGGCAACGCGGCTCGGCTTCAAGCGCATCGTCGTATTTCCCTATTTCCTGTTCACCGGGGTCCTGGTGAAGCGGATCTACGATTACACCGACAAGGTGGCGGCGCGGCATCCCGATATCCAGTTCATCAAGGCCGGATATCTGAACGATCACGCGCTGGTGCTCGACACCTTTGCCGAACGGGCGCGGGATATTCTCGGCGGACCGAATACGATGAATTGCCAGTTGTGCAAATACCGCGAACAGGTGCTGGGATTCGAGGATCAGGTCGGGCTGGCCCAGGAAAGCCATCACCATCACGTCGAAGGCATCAATGCCGGCCATTCGCACGATGAGCACGATCATGGCCACAGCCATGCGCACGGCCACGGCCATAGCCACGACCGCAAGCATTCGCACAGCCATCACCATCCCTACCCCCATGCCGACCACCCGATGGGGCCGCGCAGCATGGAAAAGGATTCGGACCCGGTCGAGTGACGATGGCGCTGTTCGATGCGTATCTCATGGTCGACTGGAGCGCCGCGGCCAAACCGGCGAAGGGGAAGGATTCGATCTGGTGGGCGCTGCTGCAGCGCCAGGACGGCAAGACCCGGCTGACCCGGCACGAGAATCCGGCAACGCGCGCGGACGCCACCGCCGCGATCGCCGATACGCTGGATTCGCTGGCGGTCGCGGGGCAGCGGGTCCTCGTCGGATTCGATTTTCCCTTCGGCTACCCGGCGGGCACCGCCCAGCGGCTCGGCATGCCGGGGCTACCCTGGCGGTATATGTGGCAGGAGCTTGCGGACTTGCTGGACGATGCGCCGGGCAACGCCAATAACCGCATCGACGTGGCGGAAGGGCTGAACGCCCGGATCAGCGGCGAGGCGTTTCCCTTCTGGGGCAATGTCCGCGAGGAAAGCCGCCCCTGCCTGCGGCGGCGCGGACGGCGGCCGCACGGGGCCGGCGACCTGGACGAATGGCGGCTCTGCGACCGGCTGGCGAAAACCGCCAGTTCCGTCTGGCAGCTGGCCGGCGCGGGTTCGGTCGGCAGCCAGGTCCTGACCGGCATTCCCCGCGTGCTGGCCTTGCGCACCGACCCGCGGCTGGCCATGATCAGTGGAATCTGGCCGTTCGAAACCGGGCTGACTCATGACCCGCGATTGCAGATCATCCTCGCCGAGGTTTACCCCTCGATGGTCGCACCGGAACCGGAAGACGAAATGGTAAAGGATGCAAGACAGGTGCGCAGCATCGCGGCGCATTTCGCTACGCTGGACGATTCCGGCGCGCTGGAACCGCTGTTCGCCGGCGACCCGACGCTGACATCGGCGGAGCGCCGGATCGTCGAGCGCGAGGAAGCCTGGATACTGGGCGCATGACGACACCGCGTTACGACTACATCCGCGACCCGGTGGAAATCTATCGGCAATCCTTTGCCGCGATCCGGCGCGAAGTCGATCTGTCGGCGCTGCCGGATGACCTGGCGTCGGTCGCGCTGCGGCTGGTCCATGCGACGGCGATGCCGGAAATCCTGGACGACCTCGTCGCGACGCGCGGCGCGGCGCTGGCCGGCAGGGACGCGCTGGCAAGGGGTGCGCCGGTCCTGTGCGATGCGGAAATGGTCGCCCGCGGCGTCACCCGCAACCGGCTGCCACGGGACAATGACGTGCTGTGCCTGTTGAACGACGACCGGGTCCTGCCCCTGGCGAAGTCTTCCGGAACAACGCGCTCCGCCGCCGCCGTCACCCTGTGGCAGCCGCATCTGGCGGGCGCGGTCGTGGCCATCGGCAACGCCCCGACGGCATTGTTCCGGCTGCTGGAAGGACTGGCCGAAGGGTGGCCGAGACCCGCCGTGATCCTGGGATTTCCGGTCGGCTTCATTGGCGCGGCGGAATCGAAATCCACCCTGATCGACGACAGTTTCGGCGTCCCCGCCATCGCCCTGCGCGGACGCCGGGGCGGCAGCGCCATGGCGGCGGCGGCGGTCAATGCGCTTTGCGGAGATAGCGCATGACCCCCTGGCTCAGCATCGTCGGCGTCGGCGCGGAGGGCATCGGCGACCTGCCGGCGCCGGCGCGGGTCCTGATCGACAATGCGGAAATCGTCATCGGCGGCGCGCGGCATCTGGCAATGCTGCCGGACGACCATCCGGCCGAGCGGCAGGGATGGGCATCGCCGATCGGCGACACGGTTGCAGCGATGAAACGGCTGGCAGGACGGCGTGTCGTCGTTCTGGCGACCGGCGACCCGATGAGTTACGGCATCGGCGTGACCCTGGGGCGCGCCTTTGGGCCCGACGCAATGACGGTGCTGCCCGCGCCGGGCGCGTTCTCGCTTGCCGCCGCGCGGCTTGGCTGGGCGCTGCATGAAACCGACTGCCTGACCCTGCATGGCCGGCCGCTGGCGGCGCTGAACCTGTTCGTCCGGCCGGGCGCGCGTCTGCTGATCCTGTCCGAGGATGGCGGCACACCGGCGCAGATCGCCGCGACCCTGCGGGACCGGGGCTACGGGAAAAGCGTAATCACGGTGCTGGAAAACATGGGCGCGCAGAACGAATCGGCGCGGATCGCCACGGCCGATGACTGGGACGAGACACCGGCCGCCGACCTGAACACCGTCGCCGTGGCCTGCGTCGGCGGCGACCGCGCCCTCACCCATAGCCGGATTGGCGGTCTGCCGGACGACGCCTTCGCCCATGACGGGCAGCTGACCAAGCGCGTCGTGCGGGCGGCGACCCTGTCGGCGCTGGCGCCGCAACCGGGCGAATTCCTGTGGGATGTCGGCGCCGGCTGCGGGTCTATCGCCATCGAATGGATGCGCGCCGGCGGAAGGGCCGCCGCTATCGAACGCAGCCCGGAGCGCTGCACCCTGATCGCCCGCAATGCGGCGATGCTGGGCACGCCGACGCTGGATATCGTTACCGGTACCGCGCCCGATGCGCTGGCGGACCTTGCGCAGCCGGACGCGATCTTTATCGGCGGCGGCGTCAGCGCGTTGTCCCTGGCGGAGGCCTGCTGGGCGGCGTTGGCCAGGGGCGGGCGGCTGGTCGCCAATGCAGTCACACTGGAAGGCGAAGCGATGCTAATGTCACGCCAGGAAAAATGGGGCGGCGCGCTGACCCGGATCGCCGTATCGGAAGCGAAGCCGATCGGCGGATTGCGCGGCTGGCAGCCCATGCGGCCGGTGACGCAGTTCAGCGCCGTGAAACCATGAGCGGAACCCTGTACGGCATCGGCGTCGGCCCGGGCGACCCGGAGCTGATCACGCTGAAGGCGCTGCGCCTGCTGCAGGCCGCCCCGGTGATCGCGTGGCCCGCGCCGCCGGAAGGCGAAAGCCTGGCCCGGAAAATAGCCGCGCCGCATATCACGCATAGCCCGAAGGAAATCGCCATCCGCATGCCGCTGGAAGTGACCCGTTTTCCCGATCGCGGCGTCTATGACGAGGCGGCGACCGAAATCGGCAGCCATCTGCGCGCGGGTCAGAACGTCGTCGCGCTCTGTGAGGGCGACCCGTTTTTCTACGGCTCGTTCATGTACCTGTACGACCGGGTCGCGGACCATCATCCGGTTATCGTGGTGCCGGGCGTATCGTCGCTGATGGCGGCGGCGGCCGCATCGGGATCGCCGCTGGCGTCGCGCAACGACATGCTGAGCGTCGTGCCGGCGCCCCTGCCGGAAGACGCCCTGTCCGCCGCCATCCTCGGCGCGGACAGCGCCGCCATCATCAAGGTCGGGCGTCACCTCGGCAAGGTTCGCCGGGTCCTGGCCGGGCTCGGCCTCGCCGGCAATGCACGCTATATCGAGCACGCCACCATGCCGAACGAATCCACGTGCCCGCTGTCCGATATCAGCGACAAGGCGGCGCCCTATTTTTCAATGATCCTGGTGCACCGGCGCGGGACGGCGCTGCGATGAACGCAGCCCTGATCGTTCTGAACGCGGAAGGTCTGACGCTGGCCCGACGGCTGCAGCCGCGGATTCCCGGGGCGCGGATTCACGGATTCGCCGGACGGGCGGATAATGCCGATTTGGTGTTCACCGACACAATGGCGCATCTGCGAAGCCTGTTCCGCGAAGGCGTACCCATTATCGGTATCTGCGCATCGGGCATCCTGATCCGCGCGCTGGGACCGCTGCTGGACAACAAGCATCGCGAATCCGCCGTCGTCGCGCTGGACGAGGACGGCAGCGTCATCGTGCCATTGATCGGCGGGCATCATGGCGCCAACGCCCTGGCGCGGCGGATCGCCGGGATCACCGGCGGCGTACCCGCCATCACCACCGCGGGCGACCGGCGCTTCGGTTTCGCGCTGGACGAGCCGCCGCCGGGCTGGCGCGTCGCCAACCCGGAAATGGCAAAGCCGGTCATGGCGGCGCTGCTGTCGGGCGCGGGCGCGCGGCTGGATGGGGTAACCCCCTGGCTTGCCGGGGCGCCCTGGCGTGACGATGCGGCGCTCGGCGTTTGCGTCACGGAACGCGCCGGTTGCGAAAACGACCATACGCTTGTCCTGCATCCGCCGGTCCTGACCGTCGGGGTCGGCTGCGAGCGGGGAACGGACCCGGCCGAACTGGCGGCGCTGATTGCGCGCAGCCTCGCCGAAACGGGGCTCGCCGCGGGCGCGGTCGCGGCCATCGGCTCGCTGGACCTGAAAATGGACGAGCCCGCGATGCACCATGCGGCTGCGGCCCTGAATACCCCGTTACGGTATTTCTCTGCCGCCGAACTGGAAGCGGAAGCGCCCCGGCTGCGGAATCCGTCCGACATCGTGTTTCAGGAAACCGGCTGCCATGGCGTCGCCGAAGGGGCCGCGCTGGCGCTGGCGGGACCGGACGGAGAACTCGTCGTCGCCAAACGCAAATCGAAACGGGCGACCTGCGCCATCGCCCGCGCCGCCATGCCATTGGAGGGGGAACCGGCGGGCCGGCCGCGCGGCGCCCTTTCGGTCGTGGGCATCGGCCCCGGCAGCGACGCCTGGCGGTCGCCGGAAGCGACAGCGCTCATCGCGCAGGCGGATATCGTTGTCGGATACGGGCTTTATATCGATCTGCTTGGCGCGCTGGTGCCGGTGGCGAAGCGGCGCGACTACGGGCTGGGTGCGGAAACCGCCAGGGTCCGCGAGGCGCTGTCGCAGGCGGCGGAAGGCCAGCGGGTCGCGCTGGTCTGTTCCGGCGATGCCGGCATCTATGCGCTGGCGACCCTCGTTTACGAAATGCTGGATGCCACCGACGACCCCGCCTGGCGCCGGATAGCCATTTGCGTTGCGCCCGGTATTTCCGCGATGCAGGCCGCCGCCGCGCGGGCCGGCGCGCCGCTGGGGCATGATTTCTGCGCCGTCTCGCTATCCGATCTCCTGACGCCGCGAGGGGCCATCATCGCGCGGCTCGAAGCCGCCGCCGCCGGCGATTTCGTCACCGCGCTTTACAACCCGCAAAGCAACAGCCGCCGCGACCTGCTGGTCCGGGCGCGCGATATTTTCGCCGCCGCGCGCCCACCCTCCACGCCGGTAACCGTCGCCCGAAACCTGGGTCGCCCGGATGAGACGGTGGCCGTCGTGCCGCTGTCCGACCTGGATATCGAATCAATTGACATGCTGACGATCCTCATCATCGGCAACAGCGAATCCCGCATGCTGGACACCGGCGATGGCATGCGGATGTACACGCCACGGGGCTACAGGGGAAAGATATGACCGTCCATTTTATCGGCGCGGGACCGGGCGCCGCCGATCTGATAACCGTGCGGGGCCAGAACCTGATCCGCACATCGCCAGTCGTTCTTTATGCGGGCTCGCTGGTCCCGGCGGAAATCGTCGCGCAGGCGCCGGCAGGGGCGCGCGTTCTGGATACCGCGCCTCTGAACCTGAATGAAATCATCGCCGAAATCGCGGCGGCCCATGCGCAGGGCCTGGACGTGGCGCGGGTGCATTCCGGCGACCCGGCCCTATACGGGGCGACCGGCGAACAGATGCGGCGACTGGACGCGCTGGGTATTCCCTATGACGTCGTGCCCGGCGTATCGAGCTATTCCGCCGCCGCCGCCGCGCTGAAGGCGGAACTGACCCTGCCCGGCGTGGCGCAGACCGTCGTGCTGACCCGGACGGCGACGCGGGCTTCCGCCATGCCGCCGGGCGAGGAGCTGGAAACACTGGCCCGGAGCAGGGCGACGCTGGCCATCCACCTGTCGGTCAACAACATGGCCCATGTGGTCCGGGCGCTGACGCCCCATTACGGCGCGGATTGTCCGGTGGTCGTCGCGTACCGGGTGACCTGGCCGGATGAATTGATGCTGCGGGGCACGCTGGCCGACATCCGCGACACGGTCAAAGCTGCCCGCATCACGCGCACCGCGCTGATTCTGGTCGGCAGGGTTCTGGCGTCAGAAGATTTTTCAGACAGCCGCCTGTACGCGCAAGACCATCACCACGTGCTGCGGCCGCGCAAATAGGAACGGCTTTCAGCGCCGACTGTCGGCCTGCTCCAGCAGCTTCAGGACATCGCGGTTTCGCCCGTTGCGCGCGAGCTCCAGCGCGTTTCGGCCCGTGTAATCCTGCAGGTTCATATCCGCCCCGTTCTCCAGCAGATACTGTACGACATCGTAGTAGCCTCCGGCCGTCGCCTGCATCAACGGCGTGATTCCCTGACCGTTTTGGAGGTTCACCTTTGCATTCGCCTCAACCAGTATCCGGACCACTTCATACGCGCCCTGTTGCGCCGCCCAGCCCAGCGCGGAATTGCCGCCATTGTCCTGCCGGTCCACGGTTGCGCCGGCATCCAGGAGAAGTCTGACAATTTCCGGCGATCCGACAAAGGCGCCGAAAATCAGCGCTGTCCGACCTGATTGATCCCGAAGGTCGGCATTCATGCCGCGTTTGATCCAGTATTCGACGACGTCGACATTGCCGACGGCGGCGCCGTCGATCATCGGATTGGTCGTGGTCAGGTCCATCTGTGCGGCGGACGGCGCCGCCCACAAGGCAGCCATCGCAACGATTGCGGCGCAGGCGATCCGCATCAGGTTTCTCTCCCTACCATTGTCTGCGCGACCCATTGCAATGCTCCTTCAATCGTCTCGACGTTCAATCCGCGTTCAGCCGGCGGCGGCGCGATCATGACAACCGGCAGCCGCAGGCGCCGCGCCGCGGCGATCTTCGCAAAGGTAGCCGTCCCGCCACTGTTCCGGCTCACCACCGCATCGACCCGTTCGCGGCGGAGAAGATCGATTTCCGCCGCCTCGCAGAACGGGCCCCGGTCCAGAATGACCGAATAGTCGGCGAGCGGCAAATCGGCTTTTGGGGCATCGATCATGCGAACCACCAGATGAACGCTCCGCAACCCGGCAAACGCGTCCAGTTTCTGCGACCCGATGCTGAGGAATATCCTGGACCCGATTCGCGGCAGCATCGCGGCCGCGCAGCCGAAATCCGGAACCTCGCGCCACCGGTCGCCGGCCGCCGCTGCCCAGGGGGGGCGTGAAAACACCAGCCGGGGAACCTTTGCGATATCGCAGGCCATTCGGGCATTCGATGAAATCCGCGTCGCATAGGGATGTGTCGCGTCCACGACCATATCGACCCGCGCGGCCCGCAGCCAGGCGGCAAGCCCGTCCGCGCCACCAAACCCGCCGATCCGCATCGCGCCGGCAAGCGTTTCCGGCGAATCGGTTCGCCCCGCCAGCGATACCGTCACTGCCAGGGATTTTCCGAACCGGGCCCAGACCGCATCTGCCAGTCGCGCCGCATGTGCGGTCCCTGCCAGGATGAGAAGATGCGGGTTACGGTCCCGCATGGCCGATTGCCCTGCCCTGCCGGTCGACCACCAGGATATCCACCGCGATATTGCCGGACAGGACGCGCATGGCTTCTTCTTGTGCCGCGCGCGCCACGGCGTCGGGCAGCGACGGCGCTAATTCCAGCGCCTGCGCCGCTGTATTCGCGCCGCGTATCGACTGCTGAATTTCCGGAGTCGCGCCCAGGGTTCCCGCCATGGCCGCCAGCCGCTCCAGATCCACCTGGCTGCGCGCCGAGTGCAGGTCCAGATTGCCCTGGGCCAGTTTGGTCAGTTTCGCGAACCCGCCAGCGATCGTCACGCGCGGCAGGGGATGCCCGTTCAGGTATTTCAGCATGCCGCCCGCAAAATCGCCCATATCGACCACCGATTCCATGTCGAGTCCGTGATACCGGCGCACCGCGGCCTCGGAAGTTTTTCCCGTCGCGCCGGCAATATGGGAAATGCCAGTGGCCCGGGCCACGTCGATCCCCTGCCGGATCGAATGAATCCACGCGCTGCAGGAATAGGGAATCACGATCCCCGTCGTGCCCAGAACGGACAGGCCGCCAACGATTCCGAGCCGCGGGTTCCACGTCCGTTCGGCGATCTTCTCGCCGCCGGGGATCGAGACGGTGACCGCCACATCGCCCGACACGCCGTGCGCCGCCGCGATTTCGGCAAGCGCCTCGCGAATCATCTTTCGCGGCGCCGGGTTGATGGCGGGCTCGCCAGGCGGGATCGGCAGGCCGGGACGGGTCACGGTGCCGACGCCTTCGCCGGCATGAAACGTCACCCCGGCCCCCGGCGCACCCGCGCGGACGGTGACGACGACCATCGCGCCATGGGTAACATCGGGATCGTCGCCCGCGTCCTTGACGATCCCTGCTGTCGCGCTATCGCCATCAACGGATTCCCGCGCCAGTGGAAACACCGGCATCTGCCCGCGCGGCAGCCGGATTGTCACGGGATCGGGAAAACGCCCGGTCAGCAACGCCATGTAGGCGGCCTTCGCCGCCGCCGTGGCGCATGCCCCGGTCGTCCAGCCGCGCCGCAGTGTCCCTTCGGGTTTACGATTCATCGCAATGATTTTATCAAATGCCGCCGCTGTGCGATAATGATGAATCTTCTATTTCCTTCCATTCCCGAGGAGACTGGCCGGTGACCGACTGTTTCGTAGCGCGGGCGAATGCCCAAACCCTGCCCATCACGCCATTGACGGCTGCACAGCAAGACGATTGGCTGAAGGATCAGCCACAGGAAATCGCCGCATGGGTGCGCGCATCCGCCTTCACGGCAGCCGCCGGCAGCGTGCTGTTGCTGCCGGGCGGGCCGAATGGCGCAACCGGCGTTCTGGTTGGCGTGGAGGGCGATGCCGATATCTGGTCGTGGAGCGCCATCAGCGCAAAACTTCCGGCCGGCCGCTACCGGCTGGCCCGCGAACCGAAAGCCGCCACCGCCACGCAACTGGCGCTCGGATGGGGACTCGCCGCCTATGGCTTCGACCGCTACCGCAAGGAACGCAAACCGCATCCGCAACTGGTCTGGCCACAGAAGGCGGACAGGGGCTCGGTGGAAGCGACCGTCGGCGCGACCTTCCTGGTCCGCGACCTGATCAATACACCGGCCTCCGATATGGGGCCGGAGGAACTGGCGGCGGAAGCCCGCAAGCTGGCCCGCGAATTCAAGGCGCGGTTCAGGACCATCGTCGGCGACGACCTGCTGAAGCAGAATTTTCCAGCGATCCACGCGGTCGGGCGGGCGTCGCCCCGCGCGCCGCGGCTGATCGATTTCACCTGGGGCAACGCCCGGCACCCGAAAGTGACGCTGGTCGGCAAGGGCGTGTGTTTCGATACGGGCGGGCTCGATCTCAAGCCCGCCTCCGGCATGCTGCGGATGAAGAAGGATATGGGCGGCGCCGCCCATGTGCTGGGCCTCGCCCGGATGATCATGATGGCGAAACTGCCGATCCGGCTGCGGGTGCTGATCCCCGCCGTGGAGAACAGCGTGTCGGGCAATGCCTACCGGCCGCTCGATATCATCACGACGCGCAAGGGCATCCGGATCGAAATCGGCAATACCGATGCGGAAGGACGGGTTGTGTTGTCCGATGCGCTGGCGCTGGCCGCGGCGGAAAAACCGGAAATGATCCTCGATTTCGCGACCCTGACCGGGGCGGCGCGCATCGCCCTGGGGCCGAGCCTGCCGGCAATGTTCGCCAATGACGACAAGCTGGCCGACGAGTTCCACAAACGCGGCGCGGCGGCGGACGATCCCGTCTGGCGGCTGCCGCTGTGGCAGCCCTACAAGAAGATGATCGAGAGCTCGGTCGGCGATATCGTCAATACCGGCAACTCGCCGCAGGGCGGCGCGATCACCGCGGCGCTTTTCCTGGAAGCCTTTGTCGAGGATACGATCCCCTGGGCGCATTTCGATATCATGGCCTGGAACAATTCATCCCAGCCGGGCCGGCCGGAAGGCGGCGAGGCCATGGGGATGCGGGCCGCCTTCGAGGTTATTTCCGGACGCTACGCCAAATAGGTCTGTTGCCGCTGGCCCGGTCGTCCCGAGAGACCGTTCCGTTCGGAGGGGCGCCGAATGTGACCGTCGTCACGATGGGAATCCCCGCTTTCGGCGGAACATATCGCAGGAGGCCATAAGCGCGCCGCCAACGATCAGGGCGCAGGCTGTCAGCACAACCCCGCTGGCGGGCGCCTGTCCGAAGGCGATCAGAAGCAGGGTTGAAATCAGCGGTGCGAAATAGGCAAAAACGCCGAGCACGCGGATATCGCCATGCTTCACGCCTACGTCCCAGACGAAGAATGCCGCGCCGACCGGCCCGAGGCCCAGCCCCAGCACCGCCAGCCATTCGCCCGCACCGGCGGGCCATACCGTTGTCTCAAAAATAAAATGCGCCGCATAGCCGAGCAGCGCCGACGCGCCGCAGAACCAGCCCACCGTGTCGGTCGGCACCGCCGCAAAACGGCGGCTGAGCACCGAGTAACCGGACCATGTCACCGCGCAGGCCAGCGCCGCCGAATAACCGAACACGAACTCCGCCCGGAAGCCGACCCGGCCGCCATCGGTCACCAGCAACACGCATCCGGCCAGCCCGGCAAGCGCGCCCAGGATATGCCACCAGCGCAACCGTTCCCCCGGCAGCGCCGCCGAAAAGATGACGATCAGCAGCGGCCAGAGGTAGTTGACCAGATTGGCCTCGACGGCGGGCGCGTTGCGCAGCGCCATGAAATAAAAGAAGTGATAGCCAAACAGGCCGCCGACGCCGAGCAGCCAGACCGGCGCCCCATGGCGGATATGGGTGCGGAGGTTTTCACCGCGCACCAGCCATTTCGCCAGCGCCAGCGCAAAGGCGACGGTAAACGACATGGCGACCAGTTGAAACGGCGGGACGGACCCGGTCCAGGTCGTGAGGATCGCCAGCGCCCCCCACATCAGCACCGCCGTCGCGCCGATGGCCGTCGCCCGGGCCGACGTCATGGGCATCGCGATGCTGCCGACATCTGGATCGCCCGCGCCGTTTCCTTCCATAGATTGAAATCGTCGATTTCGTCCAGCCCGACCCATCGCACGCCCATCGCATCGTCGCCGGCGACCGCGGTGCCCGACCGCCATTCGGCGGTAAAATCGATCAGCGTGTATTGCAGGCGGATCCGGCCGTCGTCGTCGCGGGCAATCGTGTCGAACACGTCGATCAGGCCCCGGACCTCGATCTCGACGCCGGTCTCCTCGCGGATTTCCCGGGCCGCCGTTTCGCGTACCGTTTCGCCCAGTTCCTGGGCGCCGCCCGGCAGGCTCCAGGATCCGCGGCGCGGCGGCTTGCCCCGCTGGATCAGCAGGAACCTGTCCTCCCGCCAGACAACAACGCCGACACCGACGATCGGCCGTTCCGGATATTCACGCGACATGTCGTTCCCCCTCACTGCTGCGAATCATTTACACGCCGCGACACCCGATCACAACTTTGCCGCTACGGGCGCGACACGCTAGACTGAACGCAGCCCCGGGCGCATTCGCCGCCCGACCCGAACTGACGGACAGGATGTGAATATGGAATATCGGAATCTCGGCCGCAGCGGCCTGATGGTGTCGCCGCTTTGTATCGGCACCATGCTGTTTGGCGGCCTGACCAACAAAAAGACCGCCGATGCGATTCTCGGCTCGGCGCGCGACGCGGGAATCAATTTCATCGATTCGGCGAGCAGCTATACCGGCGGTAAATCGGAATCCATGGTCGGCGAACTGCTCGCGAAGGATCGCGACAAATGGGTCCTGGCGACCAAGGGCGGCTCGCCGCTGGGTCCGGGCCCCTATGACCGGGGCATCAGCCGCAAGGCGCTGATGAAGTTCCTCGACGACAGCCTGAAGCGGCTGAACACCGACTATATCGACCTGTATTACCTGCACAAGGACGAGGAAGACCGGGGGCTGGAGGAAACGGTCGCCACGGTGGGCGACATGATCCGGTCCGGCAAGATCCGCTACTGGGGCATTTCCAATTACCGGGGCTGGCGGCATGTGGAGGTCGTTCATCTGGCGGACAGGCTCGGCGTCCCCCGTCCAGCCGCCAGCCAGCCCTATTACAACGCGATGAACCGGATGCCGGAAAACGACATTCTGCCGGCCTGCGCCCATCACGGTATCGGCGTCGTGCCCTATTCGCCGCTGGCGCGGGGCGTGCTGACGGGGAAATACGACCCGAAGGCGGCGCCGGACAAGGATTCCCGCGCGGGTCGCGAAGACCGGCGCATGATGGAAACCGAATTCCGCCCCGAATCGCTGAAGATGGCGCAGAAGATCCGCAAGCATGCGGAAAAGCGCGGCATGACGGCGGTTTCCTTCGCCTTCCTGTGGATCCTGCACAACCCGATCATCACCGCCGCCGTGGCGGGGCCGCGCACGCTGGACCACTGGAAATCCTATCTGGAAATCTTCAATCACGAATTCACCGCCGAGGACGAAGCGCTGATCGATTCGATGGTCCCGTCCGGCCATCCGTCGACTCCCGGCTATAACGACCCGCAATACCCGATCCTCGGCCGACCGACAGGAGCAAAGTAAATGGCGCGCCTTCCCTATCTCGACGAAGCGGACCTCAAGCCGGAAGACCGCGACCTGCTGAAAAGGCCGATCAACCTGCACCGCATGCATGTGCACAGCCCGGGCATGGCGCGGCCCTTCACGGCGCTGGGCCACCACATCCGCTATGGCAGCACGCTGGACCCGCGCCTGCGGGAACTGGCCATCCTGCAGGTCGGTTACGTGACGAAGAGCCCGTACGAGTACAGCCACCATTTGAAGATCGGCAAGGATTTCGGCGTCACTGTCGCTGATCTGGCGGCGATCGAAACCGAAACCAATGGCGGCGCCAGCAGTCTGCCGGAACTCGACCGGGCGGTATTGCGAGCGGCGCGGGAAATGACCGAGGGGCTGAAGGCGTCCGACGAGACCTTCGCCATATTGCAGGCGCATTTCAGCAACGAGCACCTGGTGGACCTGGTCACCATCATCGCGTTCTATAACGGGGTCGTGCGATTCCTCGCGACGATGGATGTCGATGTGGAACCCGGTTCCAGCTACGACGCGGAACTCAAGGCGCATCCCCTGCCGGAATAGAGCACTCAGGTCATGTACTGGCCGCCATTGGCGGTCAGCGTGATCCCGGTCAGGAAATCCGATTCCGCCGCGACAAGGAACATGACGCAGCGGGCGATGTCTTCCGCCGTGCCCAGCCGCCCGACCGGGATCAGCGGCAGCAGCTTTTCCTCGATCACGCCGCGATCCAGCGAATGCAGCATCCCGGTATCGATATGGCCGGGCGCGATGCAGTTGACCGTTATCCCCCGCCCGGCGCCTTCCAGCGCCAGCGCCCTGGTGAAGCCGATGATTCCGGCCTTGGCGGCAGAATAGTTGATCTGGCCGAACTGGCCCTTCTGACCGTTGATAGACGTCATGTTGACGATCCGCCCGAAGCGGCGCGCGCGCATGCCTTCGATGACATGGCGCGACATGATGAAGACGCTGTCCAGGTCGGTCCGCAGGACGGTCGACCATTGTTCCATCGTCATCCGGTGCAGCGGCACATCCCAGATGATGCCCGCATTGTTGACCAGCACATCGACCGGTCCGAGTTCCGATTCGATTTTTGCGACCGCCGCCCCGCATGCGTCGAAATCGCCGACATCGAAGCGATAGGTGGCGATACCGGTCCGCTCGCGGAAGGCGTCCGCCGCCGCGTCGTCGCCGCCGTAACACGCCGCGACCCGGTATCCCGCGCCGGCCAGCGCGATGGAGACCGCTTCGCCGATGCCGCGGGTCCCGCCCGTTACGATTGCCGTTCCCGCCATGCGTCCCGCCTTCTACCAGTCGACCACGGTCACGTCGGCCGCTTTCTGGATGGGCCGGATGATCTCGTTCATGTCCACATCCGGTCCCAACTCGTAACTTGCCGCCTGCAGCATGCCGCGCACCATGTTGCCGACCATCATGGGCGCGCCGCTGTCGATGCCCAGCTGCGTCGCCAGCCGCACATCCTTGAGCATCAGGCCGAGCGCGAAATTCACATCCCGGGAACCGGACAGCAGTTTCGGCATGTGGTTCGCCGTCGTGCTGCTGTAGGAGGTGCCCTTGTTCATCACCTCGGCCATGGTTTCCAGCGACAGCCCGTTCTTCGCGCCCATCGACACCGCCTCATAGGTGGCGGCGCGGATGCAGGCGCTGGTGACATTGTTGACCAGCTTCATGACATGGCCGTTACCGGTGCCGCCGCAATGGAAGATGTTGGGGCTGATCAGTTCCAGTGTCGGCTTTATCTTCGCGAACATTTCGTCGGACGCGCCGACCATGAGGGCGATGGTCCCCGCATCGGCGCCGCGAATCCCGCCCGATACCGGCGCATCGACGAGTTCGACGCCGTGCCGGCGCAGCTCGGCGGCCATCGCGCGGGTTTCGTTCGGGTCGCCGGTCGTCTGGTCGATGATGATCTTGCCGGGCGCCAGACCTTCCAGCAGCCCGCCCGCGCCGAAGATCGCCTCGCGCACGTTCTGCGAGGTCGGCAGGCAGGTCATCACCACATCGCATTCGCGGGCCAGCGACGCGCCGTCCTGCGTCGCAATGGCGCCGTTGTCGACCAGCGCGCTGACCGATTCGGGGCGCAGGTCATAGACGCGAAGCTGGCGCGACAGCTGTAACCGGCGGGCCAGCGCGCCGCCCATATTGCCAAGGCCGACATAACCGATATTCATGGATTTTCCCCTCCCAGGATTTCAGGCGCGCGCAACAGCGTGCCGCAAGCGTGACAAGCCCGACGGGCAAGGTCAATGGCCGCACGGGTCCCGTTCAGCGTGCGGCGGCGCGCGCCTTATCGGTAATACCGGACCAGTCTCCCTGTTCCATGTCCTGCGCCCCGGCCACCCAGCTGCCGCCGACACAGACGACATTCGGCAGGGCCAGGTAGTCGGCGAAATTACCGGCCCCGACGCCGCCGGTCGGGCAGAACGCCATGTCGCGGAACGGCGAGGCGAAGCTCTGCAGCATGGCGACGCCACCCGCCGCCTCGGCGGGGAAGAATTTCACGAAGCGGAACCCGGCGCGGCGCGCCATCATCACTTCGGACGCGGTCGCGACGCCGGGCAGATAGAACAACCCCTGTTCCCGGGCGATATCCGCCAGCAGGGGGTCGAAACCGGGACTGACGGCGAAGGCGGCGCCGGCCTGCTTCGCCCGGATCATCTGCTCGGGCTCCAGCACCGTCCCGACCCCGACGGTTGCTTCGGGATGCGCTTCAATAATTTCCGCCAGCGACTGCCAGGCGGTATCCGTGCGCAGGGTTACTTCCAGGGCGGGAAGCCCGCCGGCGATCAGCGCCGCCGCCGTCGGCGCCGCATATCCGGGCTCTGGAAAAATCAGCACCGGGATGACCCGGGCCCGTTCGAACAGGTCTTTCATCGTTCTCCCCCCGGCATGGCGGCGCGCGGCATGATCGCGCCCCGGTGCATGATGACCTCGCCGGCGAGCCGATGCGCCCGCCGCGCCGCCTCGACGGGACCGGCGCCGGACAGCCGCGCGGCCAGATACCCCGCATTGAACGAATCGCCCGCGCCCGTCGTATCCAGCGGATCGGCGCGGGCAACGGTCGGGACATGTTCACGGATATCCGGCGCGGAAACCAGGCATCCCGCCGCATCCCGCTTCACCACGGCTTCGGCGACGCCCGCCGCGTGCAGCCGGTCGGCGCAGGCCGCCGCATCCGCATCGCCAAAGACCTGATAATCATCGCCAAACGTCGGCAAGGCCAGATCGGTGCGGGTCAGGATTTCGGACATCACGCGCCGTGCCGCCCCGGCATCGGACCAGCCCCGCGCCCGGTAATTGGTGTCGAACACAATCCTGCAGCCGTTCCGCCGGACGGCATCCAGCAGGCCATACAGAATGGCGCGCGATTCGGCCGGGTAGAGCGACAGGGTGATGCCGCTGAGGTAAATGCAGTCATAACCGACCAGCCGGCCTGCCAGCGCATCGCTTTCGGGAAACGAAAAAAGGTCCCGCGCCGGCGCCTGGTCGCGCCAGTAGAAAAACTGCCGTTCGCCCGCGCCATCGGTCCGGATGGCGTACAGACCGGGCACCCGCCCCCTGGCCCGGACCACCAGCGATGTGCCGACGGCTTCGGCCTGCCACTGGTCGATCATCCAGTCGCTGTACGGATCGTCGCCCAGCGCCGTGACATAATCGGTTTCGATTCCAAGCCGCGACAGGTATACCGCCGTGTTCAGCGTATCGCCGCCATAGGACAGCGTCATCGCCCGGTTATCGGCGCCGCTGAGTTCCAGCATGCATTCGCCGATACAGGCCACGCGCGGCATCGGTCAGCGATCCGCCGGCAGCAGCGGAAAATCCGGAAACCCGGCGCGTATGGCGCAGTAACAAACCGTCATCATCAGAACCGTCCAGCGTCCCCGGCGATATATCCAGACACCATGCCGGCGCAGCCGCTGTCAATGGACGGGCGGCATCGCGCGCCGTGGCGCGGGTGATTTCAGGAATTATTACGCAGCGCCCACGATATAGGTAACGATGCCGACCGTTCCGATCCACCATGCGAAGGTCAGCACGAAGACCACCCCGCCGGACAGGATCCGTGTTTTCCTGTGTTTTTCGCTCTCGGCATTCATGTTTTTTCCTTTTCCCGGCAACGCCTTCGGCGCCCCGCGACGCCGCCGGTTTGATTTCCGATCCGCCGTCTGCATGTCATGGAATTGCCTGTTTTTCATATGGTGGGAAGGTAGGAGATGTACAAGCAGCCTTGCCAGCCCTTGAAACGCAATGATAAAGGATTATATACCTTTTTGTGAAGCCCCGTCCATCGAATGAAAGCCATTCGACGCCAGTCCAGATAACGCGGTTCCGGCAGCCCTTCGCAGGCTTGGCCGCGGCGTGCCGGAACGTCTATGCTTCGCGCCGGGGGACGACGCGCCCGCGCGATGCCGATAAATGTCAATAAAAGCCAATCATTTTGAACAGGGGGAACGGTGCCATGGCGGAAGATATAAAGGTAGGCGTTGTCGGCTGTACCGGCCGGATGGGACAGATGATTGTCACGCTGGTGACCGAAGCCGACGGCTGTGTCGTCGCCGGCGCCAGCGAATACCCGAACCATCCGATGGTCGGGCGCGACGCGGGCGAGGTCGCGGGGCTGGACGCGATAGGCGTTACGATCCTCGCGGATGCGGCGGAAATGATCGCCGGCGTCGATGTGGTCGTGGATTTCACCATTCCGGAAGCCTGCGTCGGGCACGCCAGGCTGGCGGCGCAGGCGGGGGCGGCCATGGTGATCGGCACGACCGGGTTGAGCAAGGAACAGGCGGGCATTCTGGAAGCCGCCGCCCGGCATGTCCCCATCGTCTGGGCCCCGAACATGAGTGTCGGCGTTACCCTGCTGCTGGCGCTGAGCGAACAGGTCGCCGGGTTGCTGGGCCCCGATGACTACGACGCCGAAATCGTCGAAATGCATCACCGGCACAAGATCGATGCGCCGTCCGGCACGGCGCTGGGCCTGGGCCGGGCGGTCGCCGCCGGGCGCGGGGTCGATCTGGACACGGCCTACAGGGCGGCGCGGGACGGCCATACGGGCGCGCGGCCGCGCGGCGAAATCGGTTTTGCGGTGTTGCGCGGCGGCGATGTGGTCGGCGAGCATTCCGTCATTTTCGCCGGCGACGGGGAACAGGTGGTGCTGACCCACAAGGCCGGCAGCCGGCGGGTCTTCGGCGCGGGCGCGCTGCGTGCGGCGCAATGGACCCAGGGCCAGCCGGCCGGGCTCTATTCGATGAAGAACGTCCTGGGCTTCAACGATTGAGGCGCGCGAAAGGACGGTCCTACCGCGGGTCCTTAACGATCCCGGTGCTCAAGACCGAGCTGACGCTGGCCAGGGCCGCGTTGCGCCAGCGCAATTCCGGCGAGAACGAGCGCCAGGGCAAGAGCGGCATTGGGGTGCAGCGATTCGTCCAGGATAAGCACGCCCAGGAAGACGCCGAACAGCGGGACGAGATAATTGCTGAGCGATACGAAGGTCGGGCCGGCGGTTCGCACCAGGCGCAGGTAGACCAGCGTCGCAAGCGCCGTCGGTAACAGGCCCAGCACGATGATGGCCACGAGGGCCGCCATCGACGGTTCGACTGTCCAGGGCCGTTCCGCGAACAGGGCAACCGGGGTCCACAGGATCGCGGCGGCAGTCATGATTCCGGCGGAATTCGTCATGTCCGATTCCTTCGGCAATTGCCGCGCAATGATATTGGCGCTGGCGTAGCAGACCGCGCCCAGCGCGACGGCGGCCTGACGTATCGCCTGGTCCCCGAGACCGGCCAGGGCCGCGGGACCGATCAGCACGATGACCCCGGCGAGGCCGAGCAGGATACCCAGCAGGCGGGGCAGCGTCAGCGGTTCTTCCGAAACGAAGATATGCGCCAGGATCAGGGTGGTTAGCGGCGTGACCGCCATCAGGATCGCCGCCAGCCCGCTGTCGATCGCGACCTCGCCCCAGCCGATCAGGGTAAAGGGCAGGGCCGCGGCAAAGGCGCCCATGATGAAATACCGCCGCCAGGCGTCGAAAGTGACCGGCAGTCGGTGGCCGCCGGCATAGGCGAGGGCGACCAGAACAACCGCGGCAATGACAAGCCGGCCCGCCGCCACGCTGGCCGCGGGCACTTCCATCACCGCGATCTTGAGCACCATGAAGGAACCGCCCCAGAGCAGGCCGAGCGTCAGCAGCCCGCCGACCCGCATTGCGGCGGACGACCCGGAAGGCGGGTTGTCGGTCATTCCGCGCCGAAATGCGACGACACGTGGCGATACTGCCGGATGGCGGATCCCAGCGCCTCGGCCAGGTCGGTCCGTTCGCCATGGGTCAGGAAGCTGCCGATGCTGGTTTGCCGGCCGTGGCTCGACAGGGTGATCTTTCCGGCGCCGCGCCGCGGGTTTTCGACCGTAATACGCAGCCAGGTCGGTTCGCTGTCCCAGTCGCGGGTCGTGCCGTCCGGCGCGCGGTATCGGACCTGCAACCCCCGGTCGGTCAGCAATATCCGCTCGCGCCGCATACCGGCGCGGTAATTCATCCGGAACGCGACATACAGCAGCAGGATTTCCAGCCCGCAGAAACCGAATACCGGCCAGGCGCCGATCATCATGAAGGTAACGCCGATGACGAAACCGAACCCGGTCGCCACGGCCATGACAATGACGAATCCGCTCGGCCCGAGGCTGCGGTGCGGGCGCAGTTCGGTGTTGAAATAGACCCGCTCCCGCGGGCCGTCCGGCGTCGGTTGATCAGTCATCCTGTCTATAAATAGGAACGTCATGCGGCACTGTCCATCGCGCGTCCGATTCATTACTCTTCCGGCCATGAAGAAAGCCGATATCGAGACATTTTTTACCCGGCTGAAGGCGCGCGACCCCGAACCGCGCGGCGAGCTGGATTACACCACGCCGTATACGCTGCTGGTCGCCGTGGTGCTGTCGGCGCAGGCGACGGATATCGGCGTGAACAGGGCGACGGGGCCCCTGTTCAAGGTCGCGGATACGCCGCAGAAGATGCTGGCGCTGGGCGAAGCGACGGTTCGCGACTACGTCAAGACAATCGGCCTGTTCAACACCAAGGCCAAGAATGTCATCCTGCTGAGCCGGCAATTGCTGGAACGCCACGGCGGCGAGGTGCCCCGGGACCGCGATGCCCTGGAGGCACTGGCCGGCGTCGGCCGCAAAACGGCGAGCGTCGTCATGAACGTCGCGTTCGGCGCGCCGACCATCGCCGTCGATACCCATGTTTTCCGTGTCAGCAACCGCACCGGGCTGGCCCCCGGAAAGTCGGTGCTGGCGGTGGAGCAGAAGCTGGAAAAGGTTGTGCCGGCCGCCTTCAAGCAGCACGCGCATCACTGGCTGATCCTGCATGGCCGCTATGTCTGCAAGGCGCGCAAGCCGGAATGCCCGGCCTGCAGCGTGGCCGACCTTTGCCGGTTCAAGGGAAAAACCCTGTAGACCGGAACGGCAAATCGGCCCTCGGGCAGCCCCGTTTCGGCTATTTCCGGCTCGCCAGCAGGTCGCCGAAACAACGCCGCGCGGGGATTGTTCCATCCGCCCGTTCGCGCAGGTCCACATGGGCGACCGACAGGCCGCTACTGTCCTGGAACAGAAAGACGTCGAGCACGCATTGCGCCGCCCGGTACTGCCAGATTTCCGCCGTCCCGTCACGGCGCACATAGCTGGCGGGCCCCAGTAACGCCGCGACCGTCTTGCCGCTCAGCCGGAGAAGCTGCCTGGGGTCGTCGTTGACCGGTTCGGCTACGGGTTCGGGGGGAACGGACGCCTGCTGGCGCGTTGCCGGCGACGGGACCGGGTTTGGACGACGGGCATCGAGGGACGGCGACAACGGGGCAACGGTAATGGCGGGCGCCGCCGCGTTCGGCGCAGGCGGCGATTCGGACGGCGCGGTACCGCAGGCGGCGAGGGACAGGGCCAGCACTAGGGCCGCCGGGGCGGTTCCGCGGCTAACCGCGCTCCGCCGCATTCGGAGCCGGGGACGGTGTCTTCTCGATCAACTGGATATCGCCGGAAATGCGGCCACCGCGCTCGATCTCGATTTCAGCATAGCGGATCGTGCCTTCGACGCGGCCCTTGCCGTGAATGATCAGCCGGCTGCGCGCGGTCAGCGAGCCCTCGAACTGCCCGCTGATTTCGGCAACATCGATTTCGATCTGTCCCCGGAACACACCGGATTCCGCGATCTCGATTGTCCGGCTGTCGGTCAGCGACGCTTCGACGGTCCCTTCGACCACCAGCGTATCGCAGGCGGAAATCTGTCCCGACAGGCTGATTTCACGGCCGACAATGAGCTTCTTTCCCGGCGAACCGCTGGGCGAATCCGGCCGGTGGACACCGGGGATATCGACGACGCGGCGGCTCGTATCCGCCCGCTTTTCGGGAGCAAAGGGGTTTTCGTTCGCCATGGGATCTCCTCGTCGGTCCGCACCTGCAGACACCGCAAAAAATGGAGCGAAGGGCACATCCCCTCCGCGCCCGCTACTGACTATCACGGACGCGTTGGGAATTTAAGCAATATTTGCCGGCGGGCCGGCAGGCGAGACTGTGAATTCGCCGCGGCGGGGCATGCTTTGATAGACATGCACCATGAACGCCGCCGCCAGAACGGGCGTTACGAAATTGACGATGGGAATGGTCATGACAAATACGATGATGACGCCGGCGAACAGCAACCGTCCGCGATGGGCCCGGCGCAGCCGCCGCGCGTCGCGCTGGTCCAGGCGCCGGAAGGCAACCAGTTCATAGAATTCACGGCTGACGAGATAGCCGTTGAGCAGATAGTACAGCACGAGGTTCATCGGCGGCACCAGGAAAAGTATCAGGTATAGCGGCAGGAACAGCAGGTTTAGCGACACCACCAGAAGCGCGAACCGCAGCGTCGACGCCAGCATCTCCGCCAGCGGCTGCGGCCGGGGCGCCGGTTCGTTCGGGTAGTGTTTCGATTCGACCGCACCGACGACATCTTCGAGGAAAAATCCGACGACGACCGTCACGACGGCGGGAAACAGCAGGAAGGTGGCGATCAGGACGGACGAAAAATACAGGAAACCGCCGATCCACTCCGCGAAGCCGCCGAGCCATTCGATCACGGCGCCGAGCAGCCATACTTCGGTCCAGGCCACCGCACTCATCGCCCAGAGCAACATCATCCACAGGACGAAGAATACGGCGAGCGAACCGACAATGCCGATCAGCAGGACCCGACGCAACCGCGGGTCCGGCATTTGCGCAACGGCCTTCATGAAACAGTCGACAATGCTCATGCGGATCCCCTGAAAATCATGAAAATTTCATATCCTTCCCCGTGTCCGGGCGCAACCCGCGATCACCCTTTGCGGGGTTTTCGGTGATAATTTGGGTGCCTTCATCGCGCGCTATGTTAGACAGGGGTGTGCTGGAATGATCGCGAGGGTGCGCAACCCGGGTCCGGCGCAACGGAATCAACAATTAAAAGGAAAACTAATGACGGAGTATGACCTTCTTGGCATTGGCAACGCACTTGTCGATGTCGTCGCCCAGACCGATGAATCGTTTCTGAAGAATGAAAGCCTCGACAAGGGCGGCATGATGCTGATCGACCCGGAGCGCGCGACGCAGCTTTACGCGCGGATGGGCCCGGCGGTCGAAAGTTCCGGCGGCTCCTGCGCCAATACGATGGCCGGCTTTGCCTCGATGGGCGGCAAGGGCGCCTATATCGGCAAGACCCATGACGACGTATTCGGGACGGTCTTCCGGCACGACATGACCGCCATCGGCGTGACCTTCACGACGCCCGCCGCGGTTGACGGCGCACCGACCGGCCGCTGCCTTGTCCTGGTCACGCCGGATGCGCAACGGACCATGTGCACCTGCCTCGGCGCCGCAACGGCGCTGAACGAAGACGATATCGACGCCAACCTGGTCCAGGCTTCCGCCGTAACCTATATGGAAGGATACCTGTTCGATCCGCCCGAGGCGAAGAAAGCTTTCGTGCGCGCCGCCGAACTGGCCCACGCGGCGGGCCGCAAGGTCGCCATCACGCTGTCCGACAGTTTCTGCGTCGAACGCCACCGGGATGAATTCCGGGCGCTGGTCGAGGATCACATCGACATCCTTTTCGCCAATGAGGCGGAAATCATGTCGTTGTATCAACTTTCCAAATTCGACGACGCGTTGCAGGCAGTGCGCGGCCATTGCGAGGTTGCGTGCCTCACGCGCAGCGAAAAGGGTTCGGTCGTGCTGTCCGGCGACGAAGTGCATGTAATCGACGCGGAACCCGCCGCCGCGATCATCGACTCGACCGGCGCGGGCGACCAGTACGCCGCCGGATTCCTGTATGGCTATACCAAAAATTGCAGCCTTGCGGTTGCCGGCCGCATGGGCAGTATCGCCGCGGCGGAAATCATAAGCCATTACGGCGCGCGGCCGGAAGTCAACCTGGCGGAACTGATACGCCGTAAGCTCCGCTGACGCAGGCGATGCAATGACGCGGGAAAGCTGGGGCGCGGCGGCCGGGGTCTATCGGGACCGCCGGGTCGCGTCGCTGTTTTTCCTCGGCTTCTCCAGCGGGCTGCCGCTGGCGCTGACCGGCGCGACCCTTGCCGCGTGGTTCACCCAGTCCGGCGCGTCCCTGACGGAAATCGGCTTCGTCAGCCTGGTCGGGATCGCCTATGCGCTGAAATTCGCCTGGTCGCCGCTGGTGGATCGTATGCCGGTGCCGGTCCTGTCCCGGGTGTTCGGGCGTCGCCGCGGCTGGATGCTGACATCCCAGATGCTGCTGGTCGCAGCACTTGGCGCGCTGGCGCTGACCGATCCGGGAACGGCGGGCGGCTGGACGGTCATGTTCGCCGCTTGTGTCGCGTTTGGCTCGGCGACCCAGGATATCGCGATCGACGCCTATCGCACGGAGATCCTGGAGGAAGAACAACTCGGCGCCGGCGCGGCGATGCTGGTTTTCGGCTATCGCGTCGCCATGCTCGTCTCGGGCGGCGGCGCCCTGATCGTCGCGAGCGTGACGGGGTGGGGCTGGGCATATGGCGCGATGGCGGCGCTGATGGCGGTCGGAATCGCGGCGACATTGATTAATCCCGAACCGGATCCCCCCCTGTCCGATGCGGATCCGGCCGCTGCGGATAAAAACGACCGTTATCCGGTCCGACGGATGCTGGCCTGGTTTCATGGCGCGGTGATCCGGCCCTTCGGAGAGTTCATGTCGCGCCCGGGCTGGATCGCGGTACTGCTGTTCGTGGCGCTGTATAAATATGGCGACGCCCTGCTGGGCGTGATGGCGACGCCGTTTTACCTCGATATCGGCTTTTCGCTGGCCGAAATCGGCGTCGTGACGAAGGGCTTCGGACTGGCCATGACCCTTGCGGGCGCCGCGCTGGGCGGCGTCCTGGTGGCGCGGCTGGGAATTGTCCGCGCCCTGCTGCTGGCCGGGCTGGCGCAGGCCGTGTCGAACCTCGTTTTTGTGGTACAGGCTTGGGTCGGGCATTCACTGCCGATGCTGTCGGTGACGATCGGTGTCGAAAACCTGACCGGCGGCGCGGGAACGACAGCGTTTGTCGCGTATCTGTCCAGTTTGTGCAACCGCGCCTATACCGCCACGCAATACGCGCTGTTGTCGTCGATGATGGCGGCGGCACGCACACTTTTTGCCTCCGGCGGCGGCTGGGCGGCGGATCAGACGGGCTGGATCGGCTATTTCCTGCTGACGACCGCGGCGGCCGCGCCGGGGCTGCTGCTGTTGTGGTGGATCATGCAGCGCTACCCGGAACCGAAACAACCGGTGCCGGTCAGCGCGGTTTTCGATTAACGCTTGTACGGGAACCGCCGTCCGGTCCGTTGGTCAGTCCAGCGTCGCATGCGCGGCCAGCGCCGCCGCCGTCACCAGATCATGCGCGGTTGCGCCCATCTGCACGATCTGCACCGGTTTTTCCACGCCGAGCAGAATGGGGCCGACAACAGAGCCGCCGCCGATTTCCTGCATCAGCTTGGCCGCGATATTGGCGCCGTGCAGCGCCGGCATGACCAGCACGTTGGCGGGGCCGGTCAGGCGGCAGAACGGGTAATGCTCCTGCATCAGCTTGAAGTTCAGCGCCGTATCCGCCGCCATGTCGCCGTCATATTCGAAATCGACGCCGCGCGCGTCCAGAATCGCGACCGCGTCGCGGATCCGGGCGACATTCCGCGTTATCGGCTGCCCGAAATTTGAGTAGGACAGCAACGCGACACGCGGCGCATGACCGACCCGGCGCGCATAGGCGGCGCTTTGTATCGCAATATCGGCCAGCGCTTCCGCGTCGGGTTCTTCGTGGACGCGGGTATCGGCGATGAACACCGTCCTGTCCTGCGCGATCATGATCTGCAGGCCGAGCATCCGCTCACCGGGTTTCGCGTCAAAGACCTTGCAGATGTCGTCATAGGCGACAGAGAATGGCCGGGTCGCCCCGGTGACCATGGCATCCGCATCGCCGCAGGCCACCATACAGGCGGCAAAGACATTCCGGTCCAGGTTCACCAGCCGCTGGCAATCGCGGTACAGCAATCCTTCGCGCTGCAGCCGGCTGTACAGAAAGTCGGTATATTTCTTGTTGTGGGATGACAGCCGCGCATTGTGGATTTCAAGACCATCGCTGTTTTCGATACCCAGCGCCGCGATCTTTTCCGTCACTTCCTCGTTCCGGCCGATCAGAACCGGCGTGCCATAGCCGCTGTCGCGATACGCCTGCGCCGCGCGAATGATGCGGTCTTCCTCGCCTTCCGCGAATACGGTACGGCGCGGACTGGCGCGCAGCTTTTCATATACGAGTTGCAGGGTCGATACGCGCGGATCGAGACGCGCCGACAGCTGCTGCTTGTAAATTTCCATGTCGGCGATCGGCTTGCGCGCCACGCCGCTGTCCATCGCGGCCTGCGCCACGGCGGCCGGAATCGCCGCGATCAGCCTAGGATCGAACGGCACCGGAATGATATACCCGGGGCCGTAGCGAAGGTGCTGACCGGCATAGGCGGCATCGACCTCATCGGGGACGTCTTCCCGCGCCAGGGCGGCAAGCGCCTCGGCGGCGGCAATCTTCATCGCGTCGTTGATCTGCACGGCGCGCACGTCGAGGGCGCCGCGGAAGATATACGGAAAGCCCAGGACATTATTGATCTGGTTCGGATAATCGGACCGGCCGGTCGCCATGATGGCGTCGTCGCGGACGGCCGCGACCTCTTCCGGCGTAATTTCCGGATCGGGATTCGCCATGGCGAAGATCAGGGGTTTCGCGGCCATGGATTTGACCATCTCCCGGGTGACGGCGCCCTTCACGGACAGGCCCAGCATGACGTCGGCGCCGTCCAGCGCATCGGCAAGCGTCCGCGCATCGGTATCCGCCGCATGCGCCGATTTCCACTGGTTCATGCCGTCTTCCCGGCCCTGGTAGATGACACCCTTGCTGTCGCAGAGGATCGCGTTGTTGTGGGGCAGGCCCATCGACTTCAGCAGTTCGATACAGGCGATGGACGCGGCGCCCGCGCCGTTCACGACGATTTTCGTATCGGCCAGCGTGCGGCCGGTCAGGTGCAGCCCGTTGATGACCCCGGCGGCGGTAATGATCGCGGTGCCGTGCTGGTCGTCATGAAATACCGGAATATCCATCAGTTCGCGCAGCCGCTGTTCGATGATGAAACATTCCGGCGCCTTGATGTCCTCAAGGTTGATTCCGCCGAAAGTCTTGCCGAGGTAGCGGACGCAGTTCACGAATTCGTCGACATTTTCGGTGTCGACTTCGATATCCATGCCGTCGATATCAGCAAAGCGTTTGAACAGCACGCCCTTGCCTTCCATGACGGGCTTCGCCGCCAGCGCGCCGATATTGCCCAGGCCGAGAACCGCCGTACCGTTCGTGATGACGGCAACGACGTTACCCTTGTTGGTATAGTCGAAGGCAAGGTCCGGGTTCTTCTCAATGTGCAGACAGGGAAATGCCACACCGGGCGAATAGGCGAGCGACAGTTCGTGCTGTGTCGTCAGCGGCTTGGTCGCCATGACCGCGAGTTTGCCCGGACGTCCCTTCGCGTGGAACTCGAGCGCTTCTTCTTCCAATGATCTTCCATTAGCCATTTGCAATTGACGGAGGCTGCGCCTCCCTCCCCCTCATATCGATTATTGCACCGCAATATGAATGCAGTAGCCAGGATTGCGAACTTTTCAGAAGCTAAACGCCATATTCGCGATCATGGCAAGGATTTAAGTGGCGGGCGCGGCATGCTTTGCCGATTCGGAACATTGGGAGCGTTGCCATGACGTGCTATGAACGGGCATCATGAATGGCCCCGTCCGAAAGCCCGCCGCGACGCCGATGATGGCGCAATATCTCGCGATCAAGAAACAGCAGCCCGACTGCCTGCTGTTTTACCGCATGGGCGATTTCTATGAACTCTTCTTCGACGACGCGGTCCAGGCGTCGGCGGCGCTGGATATCGCACTGACCAAGCGCGGCGCCCATAACGGCAACGATATCCCGATGTGCGGCGTGCCGGTGCATGCCGCCGATACCTACCTGTCCCGTCTGATCCGCGAAGGCTTCAAGGTGGCGGTCTGCGAACAGGTCGAAGATCCCGCCGAAGCGAAGAAGCGCGGCCCGAAATCGGTCGTGAAGCGGGAAATCGTCCGGCTGGTGACGCCCGGCACGCTGACGGAAGAGGTTCTGCTCGACGCGCGCGCGCATAACCACCTGGCGGCGCTGGCGGAAGCCGGCGGCCGGATGGGCTTCGCCTGGCTGGACATGTCGACCGGGGAATTCACGGTCCAGCAGGTCGATACGGCGGGCGTGGCGGCGGTGCTGGCGCGGGTATCGCCCGGTGAACTGATCGTGCCGGAGCGGATGCTCGAAAATCCGGATCTGTTCGATGTCTTCGCGCAGTGGAAAACCATCCTGTCGCCGCTGCCGGGCAGCCGGTTCGATTCCGAAAACGGCCGTCGGCGGCTGGAAGCGCTGTATGATGTCGCGGTGCTGGACGGGTTCGGCAGTTTCGAGCGCATGGAACTCGCGGCGGCGGGCGCGCTGGTCGACTATGTCGCGCTGACCCAGTATGGCAGCATGCCGCGCCTGTCGCCGCCCCGCCGCCTGGCGCTCGGCGCGGTGCTGGAGATTGACGCCGCCACACGGGCCAGCCTGGAACTGACGCGGAGCCTGAGCGGCGGGCGCCAGGGCAGCCTGCTGTCGGTTATCGACCGCACCGTCACCGGCCCGGGCGCGCGATTGCTGGCGGCGCGGCTGGCGGCGCCGGTCACGGATGCGAATGCGATTGCCGCGCGGCTGGACATGATCGGGTTCTTCATCGAGGCGGCGACGGTCCGGTCCGACCTGATCGGTCACCTGCGCCATTGCCCGGACATGATGCGCGCCCTGTCGCGATTGACGGTCAGGCGGGGCGGCCCCCGCGATCTCGCCGCGATCCGCGACGGGCTGGGCGTTGCAGGCGATATCGGCGGATTGCTGGCCGACCCGGACCTGATGCCGCCGGACGGCGTGGCGGCGGCGCGGCGAGCCCTTGGCCCGCATGATACGCTGCGCGACCGGCTGGGCCGGGCGCTGGCGGAAAACCTGCCGCTCCTCGCCCGCGACGGCGGCTTTATCGCGCCGGACTATTCACCGGAACTGGACGGGTTTCGCAAGCTGCGGGATGAGGGTCGCCGGCTGATCGCCAATCTGGAGAGCCGCTACCGGACCGAAACCGGCGTCGAAAGCCTGAAGATCAGGCACAATAACGTGCTGGGGTACTTTATCGAAATCACGCCGCGCCATGCCGATAAAATAGGCGAGGCCTTCATCCACCGCCAGACGCTGGCCAGCGCGATGCGGTATTCGACCGTCGAACTGGCCGACCTCGCCCGCGATATTTCGGAAGCCGCGGACAAAGTTCTGGCGATCGAACTGGCCCTGTACGAGGACGTGGTTGGCGAAGTAACCGCAAGGTCAGAGGCAATCGCCGCAACGGCGGACGGTCTTGCGGCACTGGATGTCGCAGCGGCGCTGGCCGACCTGGCGCAGGCGCGGCGCTATT
The DNA here is from genome assembly GCA_040905865.1 of Alphaproteobacteria bacterium. NCBI lineage: Bacteria > Pseudomonadati > Pseudomonadota > Alphaproteobacteria > Alphaproteobacteria bacterium. The sequence continues at coordinate 14,086 of JBBDQU010000022.1, read as the reverse complement.
GCCGGCCGGAATTCGATAGCGCGCCCGTATTCGATATCAGGGGCGGCCGGCATCCCGTCGTCGAGGCCTCGCTGGAGGGCGGAGAATTCGTCCCGAACGACTGCGATCTTGCGGAAGACCGGCGGCTCTGGCTGATAACGGGGCCTAACATGGCGGGGAAGAGTACCTTCCTGCGGCAGAACGCCCTGATCGCCATCATGGCGCAGATGGGATCGTATGTTCCGGCGGAGTCGGCGACCATCGGCATTGTCGACCGGCTGTTTAGCCGGGTGGGCGCCGCCGATGACCTCGCGCGCGGCCGGTCCACCTTCATGGTCGAGATGGTGGAAACGGCGGCGATCCTGAACCAGGCGGGCCCCCGTTCGCTGGTGATCCTGGACGAAATCGGCCGGGGCACCGCGACCTATGACGGGTTGTCCATCGCCTGGGCCTGCGTCGAACATCTGCATGAGGTGAACCGCTGCCGCGCCCTGTTCGCCACCCATTACCATGAACTCACGGGACTGACCGGGCGGCTGGCATCGCTGTCGCCGCATACGATGCAGGTCAAGGAATGGAACGGCGATGTCGTCTTCCTGCATTCGGTGGCGCCGGGCGCCGCCGACCGGTCCTACGGCATTCACGTCGCCAGGCTGGCGGGACTGCCGGCGTCTGTGGTGGCACGCGCCGGCGCCGTCCTGACGGAACTGGAAAAGGGCGAACAGTCGGGTACCCTGGCGCGGTTGTCCGACGACCTGCCGCTGTTTGCCGCCGCCGCGCGGCCTGCCGCCGCACCACCGGTTGAATCCGCCGTCGAATCGGCGCTCGCGGATGCCGACCCCGACAGCATGACGCCACGGGAAGCGCTGGAATATCTGTACCGGCTGCGCGGCATGCTTGCGAATAACTAACCCTGCCTTGTTATTTGGAGCCTTCGCTTACAGATTATAGCCATGAAAACACTGCGTGGAACACGAAAGATCATCGATCGTCTGGCGCTGACCGAGAGGGCAATGGCGCTCGCGGCCCTTAAGGATTCGGAGCGCCGGACCGCTCTGCTGGCCTGCTACCGGGACGCACTGGATTCGGGTGTCGCGGAGGTCCGTCAGCGCTTCGAAGCGGACCACGATGGCGGGCTGTGCGTACAGGGCGCCTGCCACCTGATCGATCAGCTGATACGGGCGATCTACGATGTCGTCGCCGAAAAGATCTATCCGGCGGCCAACCCGACAGCCGGCGATCAGGTCTGTATCGTCGCCTATGGCGGCTACGGCCGTGGCGAACTGGCGCCGAAATCCGACGTCGATCTGCTGTTCGTGCTGCCCTACAAGAAATCGGGACGCAGCGAACAGATCGTCGAGCACATCCTTTACATGCTGTGGGACCTCGGGCTGAAGGTCGGCCATGCGACACGTTCGCTGGATGAATGCGTTCGCCAGGCAAAGTCCGACATCACGATACGGACCGGACTGTTGGAATCGCGCTATGTCTGGGGCGAGCAGGGCCTGTACCTGGAGCTGCGAAAGCGTTTCTGGAACGAGGTCGCGACGGATACCGGAACGGAATTTGTCGATGCCAAGCTGCATGAACGTGACGGGCGCCACAAGCAGATGGGCGATACGCGCTACGTGCTGGAGCCCAATATCAAGGAAGGCAAGGGCGGCATCCGCGACCTGCAGACGCTGTTCTGGATCGCCAAGTACCTCTATCAGGTCGACAACGTTTCCGCATTGATCGAGAAAGGCGTTTTCACGTCCAGGGAGGTCGCCCGCTTCGACAAGGCGCAGGCCTATCTGTGGACGGTGCGATGCCATCTGCACTATCTGGCCGGCCGGCCAGAGGAGCGATTGACCTTCGATGTCCAGCCGGAACTCGCCCGCCGGATGGGTTACACGGACCGGGCCGGAATGCTGGGAGTCGAACGATTCATGCGTCACTATTTCCTGGTGGCCAAGGATGTCGGCGACCTGACACGCATATTCTGCGCCGCGCTGGAAGCGCGCCAGCAGCGGCAGCGGCGCTTTTCGCTGCCGCGCCTTGGGCTGTGGAATCGCGAGATAGAAGGTTTTCCCGTCACGGCCGGGCGGGTCAACGTGGCGTCACCCAGGCATTTCGCCGAACACCCGATCGACATGATCCGGCTGTTCGACGTCGCGCAGCGCGGCAGGCTGGATATTCACCCCGACGCGCTGCAGACGATGACCCGCAACCTGCGGCGGATCGACAAATCGCTGCGGTCCGATCCGGAAGCCTGCGCGATTTTCATGAAAATCCTGACGGCGAAGCAGGATACGGACCTCACCCTGCGGCGGATGAACGAAGCGGGTATCCTGGGCAAGTTCCTGCCCGATTTCGGACGCGTCGTGGCGCAGATGCAGTACGACATGTATCACGTCTATACGACCGACGAGCACACGATCCGCGCCATCGGCATTCTTGGCCAGATCGAGCGCGGCGAGTTGAAGGATGAACTGCCCGTCGCCAGCGACATTATCCATAAGGTGTTGTCTCGCGAGGTGCTCTATATGTCCGTGCTGCTGCATGACATCGCCAAGGGACGCGGCGGCGACCATTCCGTGCTGGGCGCGAAAGTCGCGGAACGGCTGTGTCCGCGGTTCGGGTTCACCCCGGCGCAAACGGAAACCGTGGCCTGGCTGGTGCGGCATCACCTCGAAATGTCCAATACGGCGTTCAAGCGCGACCTGGACGACCCCAAGACCATCACGGATTTTGCCGATCTGGTGCAATCGCCGGAGCGGCTGCGGCTGTTGCTGTGCCTGACTGCGGTCGATATACGCGCTGTCGGTCCCGGCCGCTGGAATAACTGGAAGGCGACCCTGCTACGCGAACTGTTCTACCATGCGGAATCGGCCATGTCCGGCGGCTATGACAGTTATCAGTCGCGCGATCGGGCCGCGAAGGTCCGTCAACGGGTCGCCGATGCGCTTTCCGACTGGCCGCTGGAGGAACGCGAAGCTCATGTCGGGCGTGGTGAATCGTCCTATTGGCTGTTCTATGACATGGACACGTTGATCCAGCATGCGGAAATGATGCGGGCCGCGGAAACAAAGGCGCAAAAACTGGCCGTCGATGCGCGTATAAACCTGGACCACGCGGTAACCGAGCTGACGATCTATACGGCCGACCACCCTGGTCTGTTCAACAAGATTGCCGCGGCGATTTCGGTTACGGGGTCGACGATCGTGGATGCGCGGATCAACACACTGATGGACGGCATGGCGCTGGATACTTTCTGGATTCAGAATGCCGCCGGCGCCGCAATAGAAAATCCCGCCGATCTGGCGCGGCTGTTGGAGCGGGTCGAGCTGTCACTTTCCGGGCGGTTCAACATGGCCGACGAATTGTCGAAACGCAGCCCTATGCCCAGCCGCACACGGATTTTCAAGGTCGCGCCGCAGGTCTTTATCGACAACAAGGCCAGCAATACCCACACGGTTATCGAAGTGAACGGGCGCGACCGGCCCGGGCTGATCTACGATCTGACCCGCACACTGCACGATCTGAACCTCCAGATAGCCTCGGCGAAGGTCTCGACCTTCGGCGAGCGCGTGGTCGACGTCTTCTACGTCAAGAACCTGTTCGGCACCAAGATCGACCATCCCGACAAGCTGAAGCAGATCGACCGGGAACTGCTGGCAGTTCTAGAGGGACCGGCGCCGGCGGAGCGGAAGAAGTCGCGAAGGAAACCTGTCGTAAAGCCGGCTGCGAAGGAATCGAAAGCAAGGGAATCGAAAAAAGCGACTGTCGCGGCGAAGTGATCCGCCTTTTTCGCGCCGCCATTATCCGCTAGATAGCGCCATGGCACTCTTTCGTTCCATTGCGACCGTTGGCGGCTGGACCATGATGAGCCGGGGCCTCGGCTTTGCCCGCGACATGCTGCTAGCCAATGTGCTCGGCGCCGGCATGGTCGCGGATGCGTTTTTCGTTGCCTTCAAGTTTCCGAATTTCTTTCGCCGCCTGTTTGCCGAAGGCGCCTTCAACGCCGCCTTCGTACCGCTGTTCGCGGGACGCCTGACGACGGAAGGGCGCGACGCCGCGCTACGCTTTGCCGCGCAAGTCGCGGCGGTCATGGCGACGGCGCTGATTATCTTCAGCATCGCGGTCATTCTGGCCATGCCCTGGCTGATGTACGCCATTGCACCCGGTTTCGCCGACGATCCGGTCAAGTTCGACATGACCGTCGAACTGACCCGCGTCACCTTCCCCTACCTGCTGTTCATGGCGCTGATCGCGCTGATGGGCGGGATGCTGAATTCCCTGGAGCGGTTTGCGGCCACGGCGGCGGCGCCGATTTTCCTGAACGTCGTCCTGATCGCGGTGCTGTTGCTGGCGCAGGCGGGCGTCTTTCCCGTGCCCGGCTATGCGCTCGCCTGGGGTGTGGCGGCCGCCGGGCTGGGACAGTTCGCCTGGATTGCCTGGGCGTGCAAACGGGCGGGCATCCTCGCCACCCTGCCGCGACCCCGATTGACGCCCGGCGTGAAGCGGCTGTTCGTGCTGATGGTGCCGGCGCTGATCGGCGCCGGCGTCGTGCAGATCAACCTGGTGGTCGATGTCGTTCTCGCATCGACCCTGCGCGAAGGGTCGGTCTCGTTCCTGTATTACGCGGACCGGATAAACCAGCTGCCGCTGGGGGTGGTCGGCGTGGCTGTCGGCATCGTACTGCTGCCGATGCTGGTGCGACAGTTGCGGTCGGGTGAAACCGAAGCCGCGCAATACAGCCAGAACCGCGCCATCGAATTCGCCCTGACGCTGACGGTGCCCGCCGCCGCGGCTCTGATCGCCATATCCGGTCCGATCGTTACCGTCTTGTTCCAGCGCGGCGTTTTCGATGCGGCCGCCGCCGAAGCGACGGCCAATGCCCTGACAGCCTTCGCCACCGGCCTGCCCGCCTATGTGCTGATCAAGGCCCTGACGCCGGGCTTCTATGCCCGGGAGGATACGAAGACGCCGGTAAAGATCGCTGTATCGGCGGTCGTGCTGAATATCGTGCTGGCGGTACTCCTGATGCAGGTTCTGGCCCATGTGGGCATCGCCCTGGCGACCGCCCTGGCCGCCTGGATGAATGCGGGCCTGCTGGGAACAATACTGATCCGGCGCGGCCATCTGACATTCGACGCGCGGCTTCGCAACCGGATCCCCCGGCTGGTTATGGCGTCGGCGGTGCTGGCCGGGGCGCTTTATGCGGGGGCGGCATATTTGCAGGAATGGCTGAACGCCGGCGAACCGGAACGGATTGCCGCGCTCGTCCTGCTGGTTGCCGGCGGCGGAGTGGTCTTCGCCGGTCTGGCGGCGGTTACCGGCGCCGTCCGGCTCGCCGACCTGCGGGAGATGGTCTCGCGCCGGTAATGCGGCGCCATCCGGCGCGGCGCCGGGCTTGACCGGGCGCGGAGGAGCCGCGATAACACGCGCCGTTCAGTTCTGCGAAGGATTTCCACGGGGGCGTCATGGACCGGATATTCTCGGGCGTACAGCCCACGGGCAACCTGCATCTCGGCAACTATCTGGGCGCGATCCGGAATTTCGTCCGTCTGCAGGAAGGCAATGAATGCATTTACTGTGTTGTCGACCTGCACGCGATTACGGTCTGGCAGGATCCCGAAGAACTGCGGCAAAGCACCCGCGAAGTGACCGCGGCTTTTATTGCGGCCGGCGTCGATCCGAAGAAAAGCGTCATCTTCAACCAGTCCCGTAACCCGCACCATGCGGAACTCGCCTGGGTGTTCAACTGCGTCGCGCGGCTGGGCTGGCTGAACCGGATGACCCAGTTCAAGGAGAAGGCGGGCAAGAACCGCGAAAATGCCTCGGTCGGCCTGTATGCCTATCCGAACCTGATGGCGGCGGATATCCTGGCCTACAAGGCGACTCATGTGCCGGTTGGCGAAGACCAGAAACAGCATCTGGAACTCTGCCGGGACATCGCGCAGAAGTTCAATAACGATTACGAAACCGAACTGTTTCCGATTACCGAGCCGCTGATCGTGGGGCCGGCCACGCGGGTCATGTCGCTGCGGGACGGGTCGTTGAAAATGTCGAAATCCGATCCGTCCGACAACAGCCGGCTGAACCTGACCGATGACGCGGATACGATTGCGCAGAAAATCCGGCGGGCGCGAACCGACCCCGATGCCCTGCCGGACGAGGCGGCGGGACTGGAAGGCCGTCCGGAGGCCGCCAATCTGGTCGGCATCTATGCCGCGCTGTCCGATTGCAGCGTCGACGCTGTCCTGTCCGATGTCGGCGGCAGGATGTTTTCCGAGTTCAAACCCATGCTAGCCGACCTGGCGGTTTCCGTGCTGGGGCCCATCGGCGCGGAAATGCAGCGGCTTGTCGCCGACCCCGGCTATATCGACGGCGTATTGAATGACGGGGGCGCCCGCGCGCGGGCCATTTCGGCGCCGGTCATGCGCGAGGTCTTCGACGTCGTGGGGCTGCTGCAATCCTGAATCGGAGATGTCCGCGACCCGGCCCCTTGCGCTGCATGCCCCGGATACACAATTAAACACAATGAATGATGATGATCTGATCAGCGATTCAACCGCCGCCCGCCCCCGGCTGGACGGCCAGCGTGGCCCTGCCCGGGAGCGGAATTACGGCAGGATCGCGTTGCGGATCCTGGGAATACTTGCCGTCCTTGCGCTGCTCTACTACCCCATCGGAATGCTGCTTATTCACGATATCGACGATGACGCGGAATTGAGTTATCAGGTCGATGAAGGCGAAAGCCGCGCCGTCGCGGTAGCGGCGGCGCTGATTACGCGCGAGACCGATGAAAACCGGTGGACCGCAAACGATCCGTTCTTCATGCCCGGCTTTATGCTCGACAATATGCCTAACTTCCAGCAGGGTATCATGTATGCCCTGTCCCGTTTCGCCATCGAGATGAGCGATCAGATCGGCCGGGTCCGGGGGTCGAGCCAGGTTGACGCCGACCTCGACAGCGCGGCCGGCCGATTGAAATTTCCCGGTACGATCTGGTTGTTCGATTTCGGGACATCGCTGGCGCCGACGACCGCTTCCGAACAGCATTACCGGACGGCCCGGCTGGCCTTCCTGAACTACAACAAGCGCCTGGCCGTGGGGCAGGCCAGTTTCGAACGCCGTGCCGACAACCTGCAGGCGACGATCGAACGGATCAGCAACGACATTGGGTCGTCATCGGCGGTGATCGACCAGCGCATCGCCACCGGCGGTTTCCTGATCGACACCGAGGCCGACGACGTTTTCTACCAGACCAAGGGCCGGCTTTACGCATATTACCAAATTCTCAAGGCATTAGGCCTGGATTTCCAGAAAATAATCGACGAACGGGAATTGACCGCCGCCTGGAGCCAGATGCTGGAATCCTTCCGGATTGCGGCTACCATGCAGCCGCTGGTCGTCGCGAACGGCGAACCGGACAGTCAGGTCATGCCGAGCCACCTGGCATCGCAGGGCTTCTACCTGCTGCGGTCACGGACGCAGATCAAGGAAATTGCCAATATCCTTCTGAAGTAGCGTCTGCTCTTCCGGATATTCCTGATGCCATGCGGGATTTTCTTTAAACTCCACACATTCGCATGACAGAATGGGTGCGGGCCTTTTCCGGCACGCGCCCGCGCCGCCGGTGATGTATCAAGTACCGGCCCTTCGGATTTATATGAGGAACAATACGCCATGTTCAGCCTGACCGACGAACAGCGCGCCTTTCAGGCGCGCGCCCGCGACCTTGCGGAAACCGTGATTGCCCCGCGCGCGGCCGAGGTGGATCGCAGCGAACAGTATCCCTGGGACAACGTGCAGGCACTGAAGGAAGCGGGATTTGTCGGTATCTCCATTCCGGGGGAACTCGGCGGTCAGGGCCGGTCGATCTTCGACGCCGTCTTGCTGATCGTCGAAATGGCCAAGGTCTGCGGGGTCACCGGCCGCATTGCCGTGGAATGCAACATGGGCGCGATCAGCGCCGTGATGAAATATGGCGACGCCGCACAACGCAGGTTCGCGGCGGACCTCGTGCTGTCCGGCGACAAGCCGGCGATCTGCATCACCGAGCCGAATGCCGGCAGCGCCGCCAGCGAGATGACGACCCGCGCCGAAAAGCACGGCGAGAGATACATCCTGAACGGCAAGAAGCACTGGATCACCGGCGGCGGCGTATCGCGGCTGCACCTGATCTTCGCACGGGTCTTCGACAACGGGTTCGAGCAGGGTATCGGCGGTTTCCTGGTGGTCCGCGACCCGCAGGCCGGCACGCCGAAGGGGCTCGTCATCGGCAGGCGCGAACCGACCATGGGGCTGCGCGGCATACCGGAAGCGGAAGTGATGTTCGAGGATCTGGAAGTCGATCAATCCATGATGATCGTGCCGCCGGAAGGATTGCGGCGCGGCTTCGCCGGGCTGATGAATGCGTACAACGCGCAGCGTGTCGGGGCGGCTTCCGTCGCGCTGGGCCTGGCGCAGGGCGCCTATGAAAAGGCGCTGGCGTTCAGCCATCAGCGCGAACAGTTCGGCCGCCCGATTCACGAATTCCAGGGACTGCAGTGGATGCTGGCCGATATGTCGATCCAGATCGCCGCGGCGGAGGCGCTCTGTTACAAGGCGGCGGGCAATGCCGGCGAGGGGTTCCCCGACGCCAACGAGGCGGCGCAGGCCAAGATATTCACCTCCGAAATGGCGATCAAGGTCACCAATGACGCGCTGCAGGTATTCGGCGCGGCGGGGTATTCGCGCAACAACCCGCTGGAACGCATGGTGCGGGATGCGCGCATGTTCACCATCGGCGGCGGCACGGCGCAGATCCTGCGCACGGTCGTGGCGTCGCGCATCCTGAACAGGAAACTGCCGCAGACGCGGGACGGCTACATGAACCTGCCACGGCCGGGAGCGGAACGCTGATGGCCACTGCCGCACAAATTGTCGCCCGCCGCCTGCACGAGGCGGGCTGCCGCCATGCGTTCGGCATCCCCGGCGGCGAGGTCCTGACCATGATGGCGGCGCTGCAGGAAGCGGGAATCGAGTTTGTCCTCGTGAAGCATGAAAACACCGGCGGCTTCATGGCCGAGGGAACGTTCCACGCGTCCGGCGCGCCGGCGGTGCTGGTATCGACCATCGGGCCTGGCATCACCAATGCGGTCAATGTCATCGCCAATGCGAAGCAGGACCGCGTCCCGATGATCTTCCTGACCGGCGCCTTCACCGAGGGCGAGTCGCACAGCTATACGCACCAGGTCATGGACCAGGTGGCGCTGATGAAATCCGTGGCCAAGGCCAGCTTTACCCTGATCGACGGCGCCGTCGACACCATTATCGACAAGGCGATCGCGATTGCGACCGATGCCCGCCCGGGCCCCGTACATATCGACGTGCCGACGCCGCTGGCCGGGCGCGAACAGCCGGACGCGCCGCCGGTACGACGGGTCCGCCCCGCGCCGTCCGTCCCGGCGGCGGGACCCGAACTGGCCTTCGCCCGGAACCTGCTGGGACAGGCCAAACGGCCGATCATGATCGCGGGCGTCGAGGTGCTGGAACATGACGCGGCGGAAACCGTTGCGTCGCTGGCGCGGGATTTTTCCATTCCGGTCATCACGACATACAAGGCGAAGGGCGTTCTGCCCGAAGACGATCCCCTGGCGCTCGGCGGCTGGGGGCTGTCGCCGCTGGGCGATACCCATCTGATGCCGCTGATCGAAACCGCCGACCTGATCCTGCTGGCGGGATACGACCCGATCGAGATGCGGTCGAGCTGGGTTGCGCCCTGGGACCCGGTAAAAACGCCGGTGATCGAATTCTGCGCCGTCGCCAATACCCATTATGTTCATCAGGCGAGCCTGTCCTTCGTCGGCGATATCGGCGCCGGGTTGCGGGCGCTGCGGGACGGCGTCATCCCCGGACCGGTCTGGTCGAACGGAGCCGCGCTGGAAGCCCGCAAGGCGCTGGCCGCCGCCTTTCCGACCGACGAGGCCTGGGGCCCGGCCGCGATCTGCGACGAAGTGAACCGCCTGCTGCCCGACCATGCAATGGTCAGTTGCGACACCGGCGCGCACCGGATCCTGCTGAATTCGGTCTGGAAATGCGCGCGGCCGCATACGCTGATCCAGTCCTCGGCCTTCGGCAGCATGGGCTGCGGGATGCCGCTGGCGGCCGGCGTGAAGCTGGTGGATCCGGACCGTCCGGTCGTCGCCTTCACGGGCGATGCGGGGCTGGAAATGGTCCTGGGCGAACTGGCGACCCTGCGCGACCGCAGGCTGCCGGTTGTTATCGTGGTTTTTGTGGATGCGTCGCTGACCCTGATCGAAATGAAACAGCGCGCCACCGGCATGACCAATCTGGGCGTCGATTTCGAGCAGACGGATTTCGCCGCCGTGGCGCGCGCCATGGGCGGCATCGGCGTCGACGTGAACAGCCGGCCGGCGCTGGCGGATGCGGTACGCGACGGGCTGGCCGCCGACACCTTCACGGTCATCGCGGCGCATATCCCGCGCGGCGCCTATGACGGGCGATTTTAGGGTTATATCCCGACCCGGTTGAAACCCTTCCACAATGATAGGATATTGAAGCCGGAAACCGGGGAAAGATCGCCTGCGATTGCGGCGGCTTCCGGTATATTGATCTTCCGATAACAGGAGTAGTGCTGCGTGATCCTGAGCCGCGAATCGATCAGGGACGGTGTCGTCGGGGAAATCGTGCGCGAAGCGCAAGCGCTTGGCCTTACCGCGCGGATTTCGGACGAAGCGCGCAATGAAACCCTGCGCGCGGCGCTAAGCGATATTCCGGCGGGCGAATGCGTCTGGCTTTTCGGGTACGGCTCGCTGATGTGGAACCCCGCCTTTCATTACTGCGAGCGCCGCCCCGGCACGGTGCATGGCTATCACCGCAGTTTCTGCATGTGGACGGCGGCCGGGCGCGGGTCGCCGGAACTGGCGGGGTTGACCCTGGGACTGGATCGCGGCGGGTCATGCACCGGAATAGCCTATTGCATCGCGCCGGAACAGGTCCGCGAGGAACTGGAGATCGTCTGGGCGCGGGAAATGGGCGGCGGATCGTATCTGGCCCGCTGGGTCACGGTCCGCACGGCGGCGGGCCCGGTGAAGGCGCTGACCTTTGTCATCCGGCGCGATCATGTGCGGTATGCGGGCAAACTGCCCCGCGACCTGCTGATCGCCCACCTGGCTGAAGCCAGGGGGAAGATCGGCAGCTGCGCGGAGTACCTGGCGAACACGGTTGAACACATGCACGCGCTTGGCATAGAAGATGGGCCTATGCACGAGATGCTGGAAGGGGTCCGCGCCTATTGCGGCGGACCGCCGGCGGGACGATGGGAGAACGGCAAATGGCTGACGATACATCCGGCAAGGTCGTAAAAACGGACGCCGAGTGGCGGGCGCAACTGTCGCCCGAGCAGTACCACGTGACTCGTGAGAAGGGCACCGAGCGTGCCTTTACCGGCAAGTACGCCAATACCAAAGACGCAGGAATCTATGTCTGCGTCTGTTGCGGCAATCCGCTGTTCGATTCCGACACCAAGTTCGATTCCGGCACCGGCTGGCCCAGCTTTTACCAGCCGCTGTCGCCCGACGCGGTCGGCGAGGAATCGGACAACAGCTTCTTCATGCGCCGGACCGAAGCGTTATGCGCGAAGTGCGATGCCCATCTTGGCCACGTCTTCCCGGACGGCCCGGCCCCGACCGGGTTGCGCTACTGCATGAATTCGGCGTCGCTGGAACTGAAACCGAAGGAATAGCAAATCCCGAGCGGGCAATTTTGCCCGCGACGACGCATTTGCGGCAACGCGGAATCCCGTTTCAGACGGGCGGAACCGTCCGCTGCATCGATTCCCGTTCGCCGAAGCGGTCGATCCAGGCCGACAGGTTCGGGTTGCCGGTCCGCCAGTCGAAGTCGGGCATCGTTCTGTCGCGCCAGTGATAGGTGCAGCCGAGGATGAGTTGCGCCCGATCCAGCGGCCCGTCCAGCGCGCCGCCGGCGACGATAGCGTCAAATTCCCTGGCCAGGCGCAGGCCGCGCGCTTCCTCCAGCTCCAGGATGACGGGCGAGCGGTGCTCCGGCGGCCGCCGCAATTCGCGTATCCACACCGACAGCCCGTCCAGGTTGCTGCGTGCATGCGCTTCCAGCCGTTTCTCGGCCCAGCCGGAAGGCGGCGCCAGCAGCGGCGGCCCGTATATGGCTTCCAGATAGTCGATGATGAGCGCCGATTCGTCGAACATCTCGCCCCCGTCATTGACCAGCGTCGGCACCCGGCCCGCAGGGTTGATCGCCAGCAGCGGCGTATCGAGCGTACGCGTCTGAATCGGCACGACGGCGACCCTGTCCTCGATGCCCTTTTCGATAACCAGCACCCGCGCCATGCGAGCATAGGGCGATGTCAGCGTCACATACAGTTTCATTGCGCGTCCCTCACATCACGACTTCAACCAGATAGGGGCCCTTTACCGCTAGCCCCGCCATCAGCGCCTTATGGAATCCCTCGCAGTCGTCGACGCGTACGGCCTCCACGCCCATGCCGTTCGCCATCTGCACCCAGTCCAGGTCGGGCCGCGACAGATCCAGCATGTCCAGCGCCTTGCGTCCCGGGTTTTCCGCACCGACCCGGGTCAGTTCGCCGCGCAGGATCGCATAGGACCGGTTGGCGAGCACCACCGTCGTGACGTCCAGACTTGCGCGCGCCTGGGTCCACAGCGCCTGCAGCGTGTACATGCCGCTGCCGTCGCCTTCCAGGCAGACCACCTTGCGGTCCGGGCAGGCAACCGCCGCCCCCGTCGCCATGGGCATGCCAAGCCCGATGGAGCCGCCCATGTTGTTCAGCCAGTCATGCGGCGGCGTGCCGGCGGTGAGGGCGAAGAAGCCGCGTCCGACCGACACCGATTCGTCGGCGACGATGGCGCCTTCGGGCAGGACATTGCCCAGTACCGCGGCGATGGTTTCCGCCGTCAGCGCCCCCTTCGGCAGGTCGGGACGGAAGGCCTGCTGCACCTGCGCGTCGCCCGGTTTCGCGCCCACCGCCTCGGCCAGCCGTTCCAGCGCGTCCACCGCATCCTCGGCCAGATCGCACAGCCGGTGGATCCTGCAGCCTTCGGGCTCCAGCCGACTCGGCTTGCCGGGGTAGGCGAAGAAGGCGACCGGCGCCTTCGTACCGACCAGGATGATGTTCCGATAGGACGCCAGCACCTCCAGCGCCTGGTCGACCGCGAACGGTATGCGGTTGACCGGCACGCGCCCCGCGCCGCGCTGCGTCCGGGCGTTCGCCCCCTGCGCCATCAGCTTCGCGCCGGTGCGCGCGGCGATGCGGCCGGCGACGTCGAGCCCGTGTTCGTACAGCGCCTGCCCGGTCAGCAGCAGCAGGGTCGGTTCGCCGGAGCGCAGCACCTTCGCCGCGGCTTCCACAGCCCCGTCGGACACCGTGCCCCGTTTCGGCGGCGGCGGCACGCTGGCCGGCCCGTCCGCATCTTCCCAAGCGGTATTGGCGGGCAGGATCAGCGTCGCGATCTGCCCCGGCGGCGCGCTGGCGGCGGCAATGGCTTCCGCCGCGTCGGCCGCTACCGTTTTCGAATCCATCGAGGTTCGCACCCAGTGCGACACGGGCCGGGCGATGCCTTCGATATCGGCGGTGAGCGGCGCGTCGTGTTCGATATGATAGGTCGCGTGTTCGCCGACGATATTGACCATCGGCGTATTCGCCTTGCGCGCGTTGTGCAGGTTGGCGACCGCGTTGCCGAGGCCGGGACCAAGATGCAGCAGGGTCGAGGCCGGCTTTCCGGCCATCCGGGCATAGCCGTCGGCGGCGCCGGTCACCACGCCTTCGAACAGGCACAGCAGGCAGTTCATGCCGTCGACCTTGTCGAGTGCGGCGACGAAATGCATCTCCGACGTCCCCGGGTTGGTGAAGCAGACATCGACACCGCCCCTGACCAGTGTCCTTACCAGGCTTTCCGCGCCGTTCATTCCTGCCGTACTCCCATGATTCAGGCGGCCTGGACGCGCCGCGGACCGGGTTAGCAATTGCATCGTCCGGCGGCATATGTCAAACGGTCGGGAATCGTTACCAGGGCAACGAATCCAGGTTAACGATCCATGGTTCCGAGGATTGATGCCAGGA